>CAZEQO010000039.1:10868-20050 GCA_964514365.1 uncultured Robiginitalea sp.
GGTCGAACGCCTTCGGCCCGCCCACCACCAGCAACTCCAACATCGGGAACAGTGCATCGGGCCCGAGCGCCTTCAGTCCGGGCAGTAACCGGACCTCGCCGGTATGATCACGGGGATACTCGCTACTGGCTACCCTCCATTGCAGGCAGCATTACTCGGGGTCTATTTACATGGAAGGGCGGGAGATCTGCGCGTTGGGGAAACCGGGGAAGAAGCCTTTACGGCCTCGGATATCCTCTCGGGTATTGGAATGGCATTTCGGGAACTGTCCGGACAATTGCCTTCCCAACCTCCACAGGAGGGTTCAAAACCAACAGCACAAAACGGGTCTTCGGACGAGCCAGATAAAAAGAGTACTCAGCAACCGGTACAAAATGGTTCTCAGTCCCCTTCGGAATCTTCGGAAAAGCCTTCCTGATACCCTGGGGTAATCGCGAAGGGCGGCTATGTTATTCGGGAGTGCTTAGGATCACACGGTTGCGCACCCATTTCAGCGCTTTCTGGTAATCGATAAAATACTTCATGGGGTTTTTGTAGAACAACTTTTCAATATGGAAGTTATGCATGTCTACTTCCTTATTGGAAACCACGGCAAAGGCCTTTAGGTTTTCGAGTTGGCGGAAATACGTGTATACCGTCGGGTCGATGGCATAGGAGTTGATCCTGTGGCTGATAAAACCGAAATTCTTATCCCGGAAGTGTATTTCAGAGATCCCGATTATTTGATAGGCACGCTCGAGGGTCAGGGTGGCGCCCTGATCAAATATTGATACCAGGTAATTGTCAAATACCTGAATCTTCCCAACATCCAACAGGTATTCCCGGACGATTACCGTCTTTTTTGCAGGTCCCAAATCCATTCTATTTTCATTTAGTGTCTCGGGACGAAAGTAAAATGAGGGGGTCCGATTCAGAAAAAATTTAGACTAAAGACGTAAATATCGTTTCTACGGTCGCGGCCCTATGGCCTTGTATTGTTATTCTTACGAAACTCCTGAAGGGGCGCAAAAAAAGGAGTCCCATTTCTAGGACTCCTTATGAGCTAATTTTCTTACAAACCTTATGCTTCCTTCGAGGATTTACTCGCTTTGGTGATGTTTATCGTCAGGGCATCCCCCTTTTCATCGAGGTCCATCTCTATACTATCCCCTTCTTCCAGTTTGGAATTGACGATTTCCTCGGCCAAAGCGTCTTCGATATATTTCTGGATGGCGCGTTTGAGCGGACGGGCGCCGTATTCCTTATCAAAACCTTTATCGGAGATATAATCCTTGGCTTTATCGGTCAGCTTCAGTTCGTACCCGATGTCGCGGATGCGGTCATAGAGCTTCCTCAGTTCGATATCTATAATCTGGTGGATGTGCTCCCGCTCCAGTGGATTAAAGACCATGACATCGTCGATACGGTTCAGGAATTCCGGGGCAAATGCTTTCTTCAGGGCGTTTTCGATGACGCTTTTCTGATGGGAATCCGCCTGGGATTTCTTGGCTGCCGTACCAAATCCGACGCCCTGACCAAAATCCTTGATCTGTCGGGCCCCGATATTGGAGGTCATGATGATGATCGTATTGCGGAAATCGATCTTGCGCCCGAGGCTGTCGGTTAAAAACCCGTCATCCAGAACCTGCAAGAGCATGTTAAAGACATCCGGATGCGCTTTTTCGACTTCATCCAGGAGTATGACCGAATAAGGTTTGCGGCGCACTTTTTCGGTGAGCTGCCCCCCTTCTTCATACCCGACATACCCGGGAGGTGCACCCACCAGTCTTGAAATCGCAAACTTCTCCATATACTCACTCATGTCGATACGGATCAGGGCATCTTCAGAATCGAATAATTCCTTGGCCAGTACTTTGGCCAGTTGTGTTTTACCAACTCCTGTTTGCCCCAGGAAAATAAAACTCCCGATCGGCTTGTTTGGATCTTTCAATCCCGCCCGGTTGCGTTGAATGGCCTTGGCTACTTTGGCCACGGCCTCATCCTGCCCGATGACATTGTTTTTAATGAGATCCGGCAATTTGGCGAGTTTATTACTCTCGGTCTGGGCAATCTTATTCACTGGTATTCCACTCATCATGGAAACGACATCCGCCACACTTTCTTCGGAAACGGTCTCCCGGTGGAGTTTACTGTCCTCTTCCCATTTCTCCTGGGCGATTGCCAGGTCTTTCTCCAGACGCTTTTCATCGTCCCTGAGTTTGGCCGCCTCTTCGTACCGCTGTTTTTTGACGACACTGTTTTTGAGCTCCCGCACTTCTTCCAGTTGCTTTTCGAGCTCGAGTATCTGCTTGGGCACATCCATATTGATGATGTGCACCCGCGATCCCGCCTCGTCCAGGGCATCGATAGCCTTGTCCGGCAGGAAGCGGTCGGTGATATAGCGATTCGTCAGTTTTACACAGGCATCAATAGCCTCTTCGGTATAATTGACGTTGTGGTGGTCTTCATATTTTCCTTTGATGTTCCGCAGGATTTCAATAGTTTCCTCAACAGAAGTGGGCTCCACCATTACTTTTTGGAAACGGCGCTCCAATGCCCCGTCTTTTTCGATATACTGTCGGTATTCGTCCAGGGTAGTGGCCCCTATACATTGAATCTCACCCCGTGCCAGGGCCGGTTTAAACATATTGGAGGCATCCAGGCTGCCTGTAGCACCACCAGCTCCCACAATGGTGTGGATCTCGTCGATAAAGAGGATGACATCGTCATTCTTCTCCAGTTCGTTCATCACCGCCTTCATCCGTTCTTCAAACTGTCCGCGGTATTTGGTTCCGGCGACCAGGGAAGCGAGGTCCAGGGTGACCACCCTTTTGTTGTACAGGATACGGGATACTTTCTTATTGATAATGCGCAGGGCAAGGCCTTCCGCAATAGCGCTTTTACCCACTCCGGGTTCCCCGATCAGCAGGGGGTTGTTCTTTTTTCGGCGGCTCAGAATTTGTGAAACACGCTCGATTTCCTTCTCCCGCCCCACTACAGGGTCGAGTTTGTTTTCCTCAGCGAGCTGGGTCAGGTCGCGCCCGAAATTATCCAGCACGGGTGTTTTGGATTTTTTATTTCCCTTCTGCGCTGACCCACCCGAGTAGGAGCCTTCTTTCCCTTCACCGACATCGTCAGAGTCGCTGGGAAAGGATTCTGCAGAGGGCGTATCGCTGTAGTCCTCCTCGCTATCGCTGGTGATCATGCTTTTAAACTGTTCTTTCACGCCGTCGTAATCTACCTTCATCTTGTGCAGTAATTTGGTGGTCGGGTCGTTTTCATTGCGGAGGATACAGAGCAACAGGTGAGCCGTGTTGATGGACGAACTCTGGAAAAGTTTGGCTTCCAGAAACGTGGTTTTCAGGGCGCGTTCTGCCTGACGAGTCAGGTGCAGGTTCTTTTTATCCTTCGGGAGTGCCGTGGCACTGGGGTTCGGCGGACTCAGAATTTCCACTTTCCTGCGCAAGTGATCCAGATCTACTTCCATGGCGTCGAGAATGCTTATAGCTTTCCCGTTTCCATCGCGAAGCAAGCCCAACATCAGGTGCTCGGTACCGATAAAATCGTGGCCGAGGCGCAGTGCTTCTTCCTTGCTATAGGCAATGACGTCTTTTACTCTTGGTGAAAAATTATCATCCATAAATCCTCCTTAATACTTTTTAAAATTACGAATTCTATTTATAAGAACGTCAAATACCGTACCCATATTCCATCGCGCGAAACGAAATGACAAAAATTAGAGAGAATTACAAAAATTTTAACGGCTAATTTATCAACCTTTCAAAGGGTGAATCCTGTTGATAAATTCCTTAATAAATAGGTGATAACACCTTCTGAAAAGGCCGTTTTTCCGTATATTGGCATGATTTTTTAACCTCAGGAACAGAAAGAAAGTTGCATTATGGCGGAAGGAGAAAAATTGATCCCCATTAACATTGAAGATGAGATGAAATCGGCCTACATCGATTATTCGATGTCGGTCATTGTGTCACGTGCCCTGCCAGATGTTCGGGATGGCCTGAAACCGGTGCACCGCAGGGTGCTCTACGGGATGCACGAACTCGGGGTTCGCTCGACCAGTGCGCACAAAAAATCTGCACGGATCGTGGGGGAGGTACTCGGTAAATATCACCCTCATGGGGATACTTCTGTTTACGATACCATGGTTCGGATGGCCCAGGACTGGAGCCTGAGATATATGCTGGTGGACGGACAGGGGAATTTTGGTTCCATCGATGGGGACAGCCCTGCCGCAATGCGGTATACCGAGGCACGGATGAGGCGAATTGCCGACGAGATGCTCGCGGATATCGACAAGGAAACGGTAGATCACCAACTCAATTTTGACGATTCCCTGCAGGAGCCCACGGTACTGCCTACACGTATCCCCAACCTGCTCATAAACGGGGCTTCCGGGATTGCTGTAGGTATGGCGACCAATATGCCCCCTCACAACCTCTCCGAAGTTGTGGACGGGACCATTGCATACATAGACAACCGGGCTATTGAAATTGAAGAACTGATCACGCATATAAAAGCGCCCGACTTCCCGACAGGGGGGATTATTTACGGATATGAAGGTGTAAAAGAAGCCTTCCTTACCGGGCGAGGCCGGGTGGTGATGCGGGCCAAGGCGACTTTTGAAGAAGTTCAGGGCAAGGAGTGTATTGTGGTTACCGAGATTCCATACCAGGTGAATAAAGCCGATATGATCAAGAAGACGGTGGACCTGATCAACGATAAAAAAGTCGAGGGGATTTCGGCTATCCGGGATGAGTCCAACCGGAAAGGAATGCGGGTGGTCTACGTACTGAAAAGGGATGCCATTCCAAATATTGTACTCAATACCTTATATAAATACACTGCGCTGCAGTCTTCTTTTAGTGTAAACAACATTGCGCTTGTCGGCGGGCGGCCGCAGTTGCTGAACCTCAAAGAGATGATTACGCATTTTGTGGATCATCGCCACGAGGTGGTAACCCGGCGTTCCCAATATGAATTGCGGAAAGCCGAAGAACGGGCCCACATACTCGAAGGGCTTATCATTGCTTCCGACAATATCGACGAGGTGATTGCCATCATAAGAGGTTCTGCCAATGCAGAAGAGGCCCGCTCCAACCTGATTAAACGCTTTGAGCTTTCAGAAATCCAGGCCCGGGCCATCGTTGAGATGCGCCTGCGTCAACTCACCGGGCTGGAGCAGGACAAACTCAGGAGTGAATATGAAGATGTGCTGGCCAATATTGAGGATTTAAAAGACATCCTCGCGCGCGAAGAGCGGCGGATGGATATCATCAAAGAGGAGCTCCTCGAGGTCAAGGAGCGCTATGGGGATACGCGTCGCTCCGAGATCAACTATGTGGGGGGAAGCCTCAGTATCGAGGATATGATTCCGGATGAGCAGGTAGTGATCACCATTTCACACGCCGGATATATTAAAAGGACCCCTCTGGCCCAGTATAAGACACAGCATCGCGGCGGGGTAGGGCAAAAAGCATCCGCCACCCGTAACGAGGACTTTCTGGAACACCTCTTTGTGGGGACAAACCATCAGTATATGCTCTTCTTTACCCAGCAGGGGCAGTGTTACTGGATGCGGGTATATGAAATTCCGGAAGGCAGCCGAACCTCCAAGGGAAGGGCAATCCAGAACCTGATCAATTTAGCCCCGGAAGATAAGGTGAAGGCCTTTATATGTACCCGGGATCTCAAAGACGAAGATTACTTCAACAGCCATTATGTGATCATGGCCACCAAAAAGGGTGTCGTGAAAAAAACACCCCTGGAGCAGTATTCGCGTCCGCGGCAGAACGGGATTATTGCCATCAATATCCGGGAGGGGGATGAGCTGATCGAAGCCAAGCTTACTACGGGTACTTCCGAAATTTTCCTCGGCCTGAAATCCGGAAAAGCCATTCGCTTTGAAGAGAGTAAAACCCGCCCCATGGGCAGGAATGCTTCCGGTGTGCGGGGGATTACCCTGGCCAGCGAAGACGACGAAGTGATCGGAATGTTGTCTGTCCATAATTTTGACGAAGACATCCTGGTGGTGTCAGAGAACGGGTATGGAAAACGTTCCAGCATTGAGGATTACCGGATCACCAACCGGGGTGGAAAAGGGGTTAAGACCATTTCCATTACCGAGAAAACCGGGGGCCTTGTCGCTATCAAGAATGTTTCGGATTCAGACGACCTGATGATCATCAACAAATCGGGGATCGCCATCCGGATGAGTGTTGAGGACCTTCGCACTATGGGACGGGCAACACAAGGCGTTCGCCTGATCAACCTCAAGGATTCGGATTCCATTGCGGCCGTGGCCAAAGTGATGAAAGACGAAGAGGATCTGGACGATACCGATATCCTGAATATGGACGTGGAAACCGAAAACGGCACGTCTCTTGATAATGAGGGTAGTGGGGATGATCCGAATGCCCCGGAAACTACGTAGATATACAAACACTAACTAGATTAAATACTTCTTCATGAAAACCAACATGTTAATTATGGCGGCCATGCTTATAGGATTGGCCGGTTTTGCACAAAAATCAGAAATTAAAGCAGCGGAAAAGGCTATGAAAAGCGGCGATGCCGCTTCGGCAAAGGCAAGCCTGCAGAGTGCGGCCGGTGCCATCGCCGGTGCCGACGAGCGCACTCAGGCACAGTATTACTTCCTAAAGGGCCAGGTGTATTCAGACCTGGCAAAAAAGGGCGATATGTCCGCTTTCGGGGAAGCTGTGGATTCGTACAAGAAAGTCCTCAGTGTGGAAGAAGCCAGTGGGAAGGTTAAATACAGCGGAGATGCGAAGGCTCAAATGTCCTCAGTGGCCAATGACCTGGTCAATGCCGCGGTAGAAGACAATAAGGAAAAGAAGTTCAAAGATGCTGCCGAAAAATTATATATGGCGTATGAGCTGAGCCCCAGAGATACGGTTTACCTGTATTACGCGGCCAGCAGTGCGGTAAATAGTGGAGATTACGAAATGTCTCTGGACTACTATGAAGAGTTGCGGGATGTCGGATACGACGGAAGCCAGATGGAGTACCGGGCGACAAATGTAGAAACGGGAGAAGTCGAAACCATGCAAAAGACGCAGCGTGACCTGATGGTAAAATCAGGAACCTACTCCAACCCGGTAGATGAAAAAACGGAATCCAAGCGGGCGGAAATTGTGCGGAATATTGCTCTTATTCACACCCAGTTGGGGAACAACGATGAGGCGCTTGAGGCTTATAAGACTGCTCGGGCGGATAATCCTGACGATGTTAACCTGGTGCTGAACGAGGCCAACCTGTACTACCAGTTGGGGGATAAGGATAAGTTTAAGGAGTTGATGGCTGAGGCGGCCCGGATGGCCCCTGACAATCCCGATCTTCACTATAACATAGGGGTAATTAATATGGAACAGGGCGATCTGGAAGCTGCCCGGGAGTCCTATCGAAAAGCGATCGAGGTGAATCCAGGCTACGTAAATGCCCAGTTAAACCTGTCTACAACCTATGTAAATGAAGGGAATGGCCTTATCGACGATATGAACGCATTGGGTACCTCCCGTGATGACATCGCCAAATACGATGCACTTAAAGCCCAAAAAGACGAACTCTTTAAAGAAGGTGCGGTCGTCCTGGAAGATGCATTAAAGGTCAATCCGGGTAACGAAGCTATCTTATCTCAATTGAAGAACATCTATGGTGCGCTTGGAGATAATGAGAATTACATGAGGATTAAGGGTTTGCTGGGGGAATAACCTGATTCAGCAACCTGAAAAAATAAAAAAGCCCTGCATTTGCGGGGCTTTTTTTATTATAAAACTTTGACGATTACCCGAAGCGGGTGGGTATAGATGCGTTTTTCCGCATTAAAGATGCCAGTATGGTCCAGACGGTCAATACGCACCTTCCCGCTACTGTGAATCACGTAGTTGTCCCGCATAATAAGTCCTACGTGGTTAATGACTCCGTCAGGTCCGTCAAAAAATGCCAGGTCCCCGGGTTCGCTCTCTTCAATAAAACTGAGGGGACTGCCCTGAGCCGCTTGTTCGGGGGCATTTCGGTTGAGCATTACCCCGGCAGTGCGGTACACCATCTGAGAAAGGCCGTCCGCATCAATCCCAAATGGAGAGCGTCCGCCCTTGACCTCGGGACTGTTTAAATAAATCAGGGCTGTTTCAATGAGGGAGTCTTTTCCACTTTCGGGTTGAAAAACATCCCCTTCATGGGTATGGGAAAGGGTTGCCGCAGCATGTACGCTGGATCCCAGAGGAATGGGCATCAGCATGCCTTCCTGCGTACAAATATGAGAGATAAGATCGGATGCAAACCGCATGGATTCGGGAGCGCTAAGGGCTTCGTATACAGGGGCTTCCAGTCTATGGATCTGGAGGTTGCGCACCCAGCCTTCACAATGGTCTGAAGCGATACGTATACGACTCCAGTGCTTCCGGGTTTCCGGTATTTTAAATACTTCGCCGTAAAGGAGTTGGGTTGTCCAGCCCGAAGCCTCATCCGCGCTCTGATGCACAGGGACCATGCTCAAAGGGCAGATACCGTATTCCATCCGTTAGATTCTGCGGTTATTTGTGGGATTCCAGGACCATGGCTGACGCACCACCACCTCCGTTGCAAATAGCAGCGGCCCCGTAACGGGCGTCGTTTTGTTTCAGGACATTGATCAGGGTCACCAGGATCCTTGCCCCGGAGCACCCCAGGGGATGTCCAAGGGAAACGGCTCCCCCGTTTACATTGACGTTCGCATCGCTGAGTCCAAGTATTTTGATGTTGGCCAGGCCTACCACACTGAAGGCCTCGTTAAACTCAAAAAAATCGATTTCTTCCTGGGTCACACCCGCCTTGGCCAGGGCCAAGGGCAGGGCTTTGGCAGGGGCTGTGGTAAACCATTTGGGCTCCTGGGCTGCATCTGCATAAGACCGGATGGTAGCCAGGGGCTGCATTCCGAGCTCCCTCGCCTTTTCAGAACTCATCAGGACCAGGGCGGCCGCACCGTCATTTATTGTAGAGGCATTCGCTGCGGTTACCGTTCCATCTTTGGTAAAGGCCGGCCTCAATTGGGGGATTTTGTCCATTTTCTGGCGTGTCGGTCCGGACCAGGCTGACCTGGACAATGATGGGTGGAAGGATATTTTTGTCACCAATGGTACCCGCCGTGATATCAACAATAAAGACTATTTCAAAAAAATTGAAAA
>CAZEQO010000040.1:0-671 GCA_964514365.1 uncultured Robiginitalea sp.
AACCAGGGACACACGGATTTTCAGTCCGTTGCTCTACCAACTGAGCTAAGGTACCTTGACGCTTTAAAGGAGTCTTTCTTCTTGAATTCTTCCCTTGTTCCCTTCACGCCCGGAAGCGCTTTTGAAGGGGTGGCAAATATAAATTCAAATTTAGCATTAACCAACAAAATCTGTAAAAAAGCGGGAGGATGTTCTCTCAAATTGCAATCTTTGTACTATGAATCTCGTCATAGACGCTGGAAATACCCAGATAAAGTTCGCCGTTTTCAGGAGGAAAACCCTGCTGCACGTCCAGGCCGGGCCCCAGGAGGCCTTTGCGGATTGTGTAAAACAGGTTTTTGAAAAATACCCGGGGATTAGCGCTGCCCTGATTTCTGCAGTCAGCCACCTGGAATCCCAGTCGGTGGAGATTTTATCGGTATTCTGTAAAGTATATGTGTTATCCCCGAATTCCAGGATTCCTTTTAAGAATTCCTATGCTACTCCTGCTACCCTCGGGCCCGACCGTATCGCCCTGGCCACGGCGGCATTTTACCACAACCCCAAAGGCAATACCCTGGTGATCGATGCGGGAACCTGTATAACCTATGATATGGTTAATGACCGGGGGGAATACCTGGGGGGGGCGATTTCTCCTGGCCTCTTTATGCGGTACAACGCCCTGCACGAGT
>CAZEQO010000040.1:740-14103 GCA_964514365.1 uncultured Robiginitalea sp.
CGGGGTTATCGAGCAGTATTCCAAAAGGTTCCGCCATTTAACAGTTATTTTAACAGGAGGGGACGCTCAATTTTTGTCTAAGCGGTTAAAAAATACCATATTTGCCCATTCTAATTTTCTCCTGGAGGGCTTAAACCAGCTGCTGGAATACAACAAGAGCTAGATGGTAAAAAAACTTGTTCTCGCATTACTGTGTTTTGCGACTTATGCGGTGTCGGCCCAAAATGCCACCGTTTCTCCCTACTCCCTGTTTGGCGTTGGTGAACTGCGTTCTGTTCGGACCGTGGAGAATCAATCCATGGGCGGGCTGGGAATGTATACGGACAGTATACACATCCACCTGAACAATCCGGCTTCCCTGGGTAAACTGGCCCTGACTTCTTATTCAGCGGCCGTCTCCCATAAAGAGATACGTCTGGAGACCTTTGACGATCAACAAAACAGTTCAGTCTCCACCCTGGAATATATCGCCGTGGCCCTGCCAGTACGTTTCCAGCAAATGGGTGTTTCCTTTGGCCTCAAGCCCTACAGTGAAATGGGGTATAGCCTGATCAATGAATCGGTAAATGAAGACGGGGCAGACGTTTCCACCCAGTACAATGGGGAAGGAGGGCTGAACCAGGTGTTTTTTACCACGGGTATTCGCGTCCGGCGTAACCTGCATATCGGTGCCTCTGTGAATTATTTTTTCGGGAATCTCGAGAAGAGCCGTTTTCAGGTGGTGGAAGACATCATCTTTGGGACAGTTGACCAGAGGCGGTCGAATATCAGCGGATTTGACTTTAATTACGGCCTTACCTATACGCCAAAGTTCGGAAAACGCACGCTTTTTACCTCAGTACGGGTCAATACACAGGCCAACCTTACCTCGGATAACGAACAGCAAATCGGGACCCTGCAGCCCGAGACCGGACAAAACATCGAAATCTTTGATGTAAACCTCGACGAGGACAACCTCAGGCGTACCTTTATTAAAATACCTACGACCACTACTTTGGGCCTCGGATACGGAGAGGACAAGCGCTGGTTTGTAGGGGCCGAATACAGCTTTCAGAAATACAGTGAGTTTGTCAACACCTTTTTACAGGAGAACAACACGGAGTATGAGGATGCCAGCAGCTACGCCCTTGGGGGCTATTGGGTGCCGGATTACGCCTCAATCGACTCTTTTTTCGACCGGGTGACTTACCGGGCCGGCGTACGTCTGGATAATACGGGTTTAATCGTAAATGACAAGTCTATTGAAAACTTTGGCATAACCTTTGGGATGGGTATACCAGTAGGCTCCGATTTTTCCAATTTAAATCTTGGATTTGAAGTGGGAAGGAGGGGCACCACAATGAACCAGCTTGTGCGGGAGAGTTATTTTAAATTCAGTATAGGTCTGGCCTTTAACGCCAGATGGTTTATGAAGAGACAGATTAATTAATGAAAAATTACTATTTTACGCACCCCTTAATAAATGACAAGATGAAAAAGAATATTTTCCTGACGATGGTTGCGACTTTAGGATTTTCTCTGGTTGGTTTCAGCCAGGCTCAGAATCCGGAATGCATGACCAATCTTTCCATTTATGCAGAGCATGCCAAAGTAAAGAATTACGAGGCCGCCTATACGCCCTGGAAAATGGTTTACGATAATTGCCCTGGTATTAACAAGGCTAATTTCTCCCTTGGCGAAAAAATCCTCGATTATAAGATCGAGAATTCCACAGGGGCGGAAAAAAAGGCCTATATCGATGAACTCCTGACCCTGCACGATCGCAGTATGGAGTTCTTTCCAAAAAACTATACGCTGGCCAGTGTAAACAGCGATAAGGCTTCCTTGTTATACGACAATAAAATGGCGAGTGATGAGGAGATCTATACAATACTCTCCAAAGCATTTAAGGAAGACCGGGCAAATTTTAGCAATCCCAAGGCGCTTTATCTCTATTTTTCTTCTTTAGTGAATCTTCACGAGGCCGGAAAAAAAGACCTGCAGGAGGTTTTTAATGTCTACGATGATGTGACTGAGAAGATCGATGAGGAAAATGCAAAATACCTGGACAGAATAAACAAGTTGCTCCCTAAGGAAGAAGCGGGAACTCTGACTTCCAAAGAAAAACGCCAATTAAAATCCTATAGCAGCTACTCTGAGAACTACGGAAAAATCTCTGGCAGTATCGACTCCAAGTTAGGGGCCCTGGCAGACTGTGAAAACCTGATTCCGCTTTATGAGAAGAGTTTTGAAGAAAAGAAAAATGACATAGACTGGGTTAAGCGCGCGGTAGGCCGTATGTTTAACAAGGAATGTACCGATGATCCGCTCTTTCGCAAGCTTTTTGAAGCCCAATTGGCTTTAGAGCCTTCGGCCAGTGCCTACCTCTACGGGGGGGCACTTAAAGCCAAGGATGGAGATAACAAAGGGGCCCTGGCCGATTTTGAAAAGGCCGCAGAATTAGAGACGGATCCCAAGAAAAAATCAGACATTCTCTATAAGTCTGCCACCATCTCCAGGAAGTTCAGTAAGTCGCAGGCCAGAAGCAAGGCTAACAGGGCCATTCAAGCCAATCCTTCGAATGGGAAAGCTTACTTACTCATTGCCAGCCTCTACGCTTCCAGCGCCAACGAGTGTGGGGAGACCCCATTTGAGAAAAGGGCTACCTACTGGCTGGCTGCTGAAACGGCCCGTAAGGCCGGACGTGTAGATCCGTCCCTGAGCAGCAGGGCCAACCAGGCAGCTGCCAGCTACAGTGCCAAGGCACCTTCTAAAACCGATATTTTCAACTCGGGTATGGCGGGGAAATCTGTGACATTAAAATGTTGGATTGGAGCCACCGTTAAAGTTCCCAACCTGTAAGGATGACATCTTTTAAATACGATCGATTAAACATTGCCATGGCACTGACCGTGGCAATGTTTTTTTTATCCTGCCAGGATACCTACGAGCGGGTAGGGGAAGATCGTCCGGCACTGGTATATCCGCAGGGGGAGGCTGAAAACTTCACTCTGACCTATACTGAAACGGAGAAAAACCTGCAGTCGGAGGGGGAGTCCGATTCAAGAGTTATCGCAGTACTCGAAAGCCCCCACACAAAAGATTTTGAAAACCTGATATTTCCCTACCGCACCTTCCCGGAAGGGGTATTGGTGACGTATTACGATGAGGACGGGCAGAAAAGTACCATCCGGGCAGATTACGCCATTGTCTATGCTGAAACAGGCCTTGTCGATTTGCAGGGGAATGTGGTGGTTACAACCTACGACGGAAAAATTCTGAAAACCCCCCAATTGTATTGGGATCGGAAGACCGAGTGGATTTTTACACAGGCCCGGTTTACCTTTACTAACCCGGAGGAGGGCACAGAGCTCAATGGGAAGGGTATGGATTTTAACCGGGATTTTACGTATTTTAATGCACACCAAACAGGGGGCGAAATGCTCGTAAAGGAAGAATCGTCATGATAAAAATCCTAAGATATACCGAATACCTCTACCTGGCTGTGGCCGTAGTTTCACTCTACAAAATTGGAGAGTTGTGGAATGTGGATCAGAACCAGGCCTATATCTTTATTTTCTTTGCCGTGGTCTCCGTGGCCATGTTCCTCTTTCGGCGAAATTATCGCAAACGCTTCGAGAAACGGAAGGATCAGGAGAAACCCTAAGCGAAGCTAGAAGCTACCCATCATGGCTATTATTGTAATCTCCCTGCTTCTTTCTGCCTTTTTTTCGGGTATGGAAATCGCCTTTGTATCGGCCAACCGCATCTACCTGGAAATTGAGAAAAAGCAGGAAGGGGTTTTGGCGCGTGTGTTGACCAAACTCACGTCGAGCCCCTCGAAGTTTATCGCGACCATGCTCATCGGGAATAATATCGCCCTGGTAGTCTACGGCTTGTATATGGGGGATTTGCTGATGGATTGGTTTTATAGGGTACTGCCCTCTGAGAATATACTGGTCCACGTGCTCTTTTCAGACTTTACCCTGCTAACCCAAACCTTTATTTCCACCCTGGTCATCCTGCTTACGGCAGAATTCCTGCCCAAAGTCCTGTTCCAGATTTACTCCAATACCCTGCTTAAAGCCCTGGCTATTCCGGCTTATGTTTTCTATGTGATTTTCTGGCCCATCTCGGCTTTTGTGATATCCATTTCCGACTTTATTCTTAAAACATTCTTTAAAACGGACGGCGATGAGGTACAACTGGCCTTTTCGAAATTGGAACTGGGAGATTACATCACCGAGCAAATGGAAACCGTGGAGGCCCATGAAGAGGTGGATTCTGAGATACAGATCTTCCAGAATGCCCTTGAATTTTCGGCCGTAAAGGCCCGGGAAGTTATGGTGCCCCGTACGGAAATTACGGCTGTGGAACTTCATGAAACCCCAAAGAACCTCACCAAACTCTTTTCCCAGACCGGCTATTCCAAAATATTGATTTACAAGGATACCATAGATAGTATTATCGGCTATGCACATTCCTACGAACTCTTTAAAAAACCAAAAACCCTCAAAAGTATCCTGTTACCGGTGGAGTTTGTTCCCGAGACGATGCTGATCCAGAATATCCTCAACGTACTGACTAAAAAGCGCAAGAGTATGGCGGTCGTCCTGGACGAATACGGAGGTACCTCGGGAATCCTGACTGTGGAGGACATCATCGAGGAATTGTTCGGAGAAATTGAAGATGAACACGACAGTACCGACCTGGATGAGGAACAACTTTCGGAAACCACCTTTAAGTTTTCCGCCCGCCTGGAGGTCGATTACCTCAATGAACAGTACCGCCTGGATTTGCCGGAAAGCGACGAATACGGTACCCTGGGGGGTATGATCGTCAATGAAACAGGGGAAATCCCTGATAAGGACTCGGAAATACGACTGGGGAAATTCCTCTTTCGCATCCTCGAGGTCTCCAATACGAAGATCGATCTGGTCACCCTGGAAATCCTGGAAACGGATTAGCGGCAGCCCCCTTCAAGACCCCCTGCTTTTTCCTTTTATTATTGGGTAGAAAATGGTATTTTCGCCCACTGATTTAAAGACCTTTAACATGGCGATTTTAGAAAAAATTCGAAAGCGCACCACGGTGTTGATACTCATCATCGGGTTGGCGCTTTTTGCATTTGTGATATCCGGGATATTTACAGGCCCCGGATTGGGTGGGACAAAGGTTGGCTCTGCCGTAGGTGAAGTCAATGGAGAGGCTATTTCCATAGATGAATTCCGTCAGAAAATGGAATTTGCTTCCGGGCAGTTTGGCGATCAGGCTACGTCCACTCAAATTGTGAATACGGTTTGGGATCGGGAGCTGCGCAACACTGTTTTAAAGCAGCAATTCGAAGAACTTGGGCTCGATATTGAGCAGGATCAGATCATGGAGCTTATCCGGAATAATCCCAGTTTCACCCAAAACCCACAATTTTTGGATGAAAATGGCTTTTTTGACGAGACGGCTTTTCGGAATTTTATCGCCGATCTGCGAATCAATGCACCCCAGCAATACAACCTCTGGCTCGAAAACGAGCGTGCCCTGGTAGACGCAGCCAAAGAACAGCGGTATTTTGACCTGATTGGCGCAGGGGTGGGAGCCACCCTTAAAGAAGGGGAACTCGAATACCATTTGGCGAACGATCGTGTGGATATCCGCTATGTACGGGTGCCTTACAGCAGTATCCCGGACAGTACTATCAGTATTTCCAAAGAAGAAATTAAAGCCTATATCAAAGAGCACGAGGACGATTTTCAGCAGGAGGCCTCAAGGGATATCCGATATGTCTACTTCGAGGAGAAGGCTTCCCAGGCAGATGAGACGGCTATCGAAACGGCCATGACCGAACTCCTGGGCGATCGGATGGAATACCTCGAGGAATACGATTCCACAGCCACCATCCCCGGATTCAGGAATACCCCGGATGTAGCCGCCTTCCTGGACCGCTATTCCGATACCAAGTACGATACCCTTTACAAGTCTGCCAGTGAATTGCCGGCCCAATATGCGGACACCATTTTTGCATTGAACCCCGGTGAGGTATACGGCCCGTACCGGGATGGAAATTATTTCAGGATTACGCGGATGATGGATCGCAAGCCTGCCGGATCGGTAAAGGCCAGTCATATCCTGATCACCTATCAGGGGGCCGAAAGGGCCAATCCTGAAATTACCCGCACCCAGGAAGAGGCGGCTGAACGAGCAGAAGAATTACTGCAAGAGGCGCAAAAAGACGGCGTGGTTTTCGCAGAGCTGGCAAGGGATAATTCCGACGGACCCTCAGGGCCCCGCGGAGGGGACCTTGGATATTTCGAGGAGGGCATCATGACGCCGAAATTCAACGACTTTGCCTTTGGGAACCCGGTGGGCACCATTGGGCTGGTAGAAACGGAATTTGGGTACCATATCGTCAAGGTAGACGATAAGCGCGATCTGGTTCGTATCGCCAATTTCTCCAGGATGATCGAACCTTCTGAGGAGACGGTCAATACATTATTTACGGAGGCGACCACTTTTGAAATGGCGGTTACCGATGACAAAAAAGCATATGCTGAAAAAGCTGCAGAAAAGAATTACCAGGTACGCCCTGTGAATAAACTCAAGGCCATGGATGAGAATCTGCCCGGGCTTGGGGCGCAGCGACGCATCGTACAATGGGCCTTTAACGAGGAGACCGCGGTTGGGGATGTACGCCGATTTGATTTGAACAACGGGTATGCCATTGCACAGTTGACAGCCACACATCGGGAAGGCCTGATGCCCGTGGAAGATGCTTCTGTACAAGTGTTGCCCATTTTGAGGAAGCAACGTAAAGCCGAACAAATCATCAGTGGGAATCAGGGAAAAAGCATGGAGGAGATAGCCAGTGCCAACGGGGTATCGGTAGCCAGTGCCAGCGCCCTGAATGCTAAAACCCCCACTATTGCCGGTGCCGGTCGTGAGCCCATGGTCGTCGGTACGGCAGTTGTTATGGATGCCGGGGAAACCTCGAACCTTATCGAGGGGGAAAGCGGTGTTTTTAAATTCGAAGTAACCGCTAAAGAAGAGGCCCCTACTATGGAGAACTATGCTCCCTATGCCCTGAATCTTCAAAATGGATTGCGCGGCCGGGTATCTTCAGAGGTATATAATGCCCTGAAGGAAAAGGCCGAAATAGAGGATAATCGTTCGGTTTTTTATTGATAACCGATGGAACACTGATTTTACGAACCCTGCAGGGAGTTTCCTTTTTGCAGGGTTCTTTGTTTTTTGGATGCGCCCCGGGCTTTTATAGTATAAACTCCCGATAGGGGTGAATGACAGAATAGCCTTTTTTCCTGAAGTAGTCCTGGTGTTCAGTGCTCCCGCTGGCCAAAATAAAATCGCCTCCCCAGGCCCCCAGGCTTTTGACACTTCCGGGATAATCCGGGAATAACCTTTTTTTAATGGGCTCCATCCCCAGGACTTTACCCAAAAGTGCTTCGTGGGCATCCAGGGCATGGCGGAAGGTTGTTAAATCAGGCGCACTGGCCAGCTGAAGGGAAAATCCGGAGATTGTTTTGAGAATCTCGGCCGAGGGTGCCGGTCGTTCCCTGTACCTGGCGATACCTTCCCGACTGTCTTGTTTTTGATTCAGATAGACAAAGAAGAGCTCCCCGGCAAACACCGGATCAAAAGATACCGGCTGCGCACTGGGAGTCTTATCACCTCCGAGGGTATATAAAAAAGGCCCGCCGCTTTGGGCTGCTGCGATATCGTATCCACTCCCTCCCAGGGTCGCTGACAGTAAATCATAGGGGTCGGTTTCGGCCCACAATGCCAGATTTGAAATCAGGGATGAAGAAGACCCCAGGCCCCATTCTCTGGGAAACTCCAGTTGTGTTACTACGCGGGTACCTTTTAATCTTCTTGCAAACTCCGGGTTCAGGCTTACGGCAGCCCTGAGCATATAAAGGAGTCGTTCCCGAATTCCCGTGGGAAAGTTTGTAAGGGTTGTCGGCTGGGTAAAGTCATCCCCCTGGAACCGGGTCTTAAACCAGGAGGAGCCGTCCGGGTTTTGACTTTCCCATTCCATCTCATCCGTCCCGGACGCTTCAATATGTAGCCATTGCCCGAATCGGGTGGGAACAGCCAGGGCGGTCTCCCCGTCGAGTACGGCGTACTCTCCGGAAAGCAGCAGTTTCCCGTGACTGTAAAAAGAGTGTTTCATTTCAGTGCCCGGTTGGCTTCCAGGGCTTTTACCACGGCATTATGCGTAACCGTATGGGTTTTAAAATGATCGATTAGAGTTTCTTTCTCCTGCCGGGTGGCGGAGAGTTGGTTCAGGATATTGAGGAGATGCATTTTCATATGCCCCCTTTGAATCCCTACGGTCACCAACGAGCGAAGTGCGGCAAAATTCTGTGCGAGGCCGGCCACGGCAACAATTTGCATGAGCTCGGGGGCACTGGGTTTTTGGAGGATTTCAAGGGCCACCCGCACCAGGGGGTGCAGCCCGGTAAGGCCCCCGACCGTGCCCAGGGCAAGGGGGATATCCATCCAAAACCTGAAAATACCGTCCGAAACTTCTGCCTGGCTCAGACTTCGGTACCGGCCCGATCTCGAAGCGTAGGCATGAACCCCGGCTTCTATGGCCCTGAAGTCATTTCCGGTAGCTAAAACCACCGCATCAACCCCATTCATAATTCCTTTGTTGTGTGTAACGGCCCGGTAGGGTTCACTATTGGCCACGGCTACGGCCTGAACCATTTTGCGGGCAAAATCCGCCCCGGAAATGCCGGATTCAGCCTCCAGGTCAGCGACCGGACAGGAGACTTCAGCCCGGACCAAGCAGTTCGGAACATAATTGGAGAGGATACTCATAAGGACTTCTATGGGAGGATCCAATTCGGCAAAACCCGCATACTTCGCGGCTTCCCGAACCAGGGTGGCTGCAAATTGTTCCAGACAGGAATTTATGAAATTAGCCCCCATGGCATCCAGGGTTTCAAAAGCGCAATGCAGCTGATAGTACCCTTCTATGTCCGATGTCTTGTCCCGAAGTTCAATACTTCGGATCCCCCCGCCCCGCTTTTCCATATTCGCGGTCAACCCCCGGGCATCTGCCCTGAGGACGGGTTGAATTCCTTCTACAAATTCGATCAATTGCACCGGATCTCCGAAATAGAGGAAGTGTACCTGTCCTATTTTCTCCGTTCCCAGAACCTCGGTCCTGAACCCACCCCGTTCTAACCAGAACTTCGCCGCTTTACTCGCTGCTGCGACAACGGAACTCTCTTCAATGGCCATCGGAATGGCATAGAGCTTCCCGTTTATCAGGAAATTCGGGGCCACCCCAAGGGGGAGGTAGAAATTTGTAAGGGTATTTTCGATGAACTCATCGTGCAATTGCTGCAACTGCTTATCCGAGTTCCAATACTGTTGCAGTAATGTTACTGTGGCCTCCGGTTTTGCGGTATACCGGTGGGCAATCCAGTCGATTTTTTCCTCCTTCGAAAGTTTGGAAAACCCTTCTACAGGTTGGTCCATCAATGCGATTTTATGGCTTCAAAGATAGGGATTCAAAGACAATTCCGGAGCCCGCTTAAATAGGGCAGGCGGAATCAATAAAAAGCAGCTACCGTAGTGTTTTCTGATAAAATATTCATAAACTTGGAAGATTTAAACCTCATTTTTAACGATATATGAAAAAGAGCTTAGGGATTTTAGTGCTCCTGCTACTCTTCGCGCAGGCAATTTCAGCCCAGCAAAAGAAAATTACATTAGAGGATATTTGGGGGGGCAGTTTTTCTACAGAGGGCCTCGAAGTGCTTCGTTCCATGGAAGACGGCCAGCACTACACCATCCTCAATATCGATCGGGAGGCTCAGGTAAGCAGTATCGAAAAGTATGAATACAAGACCCAGGAAAAGGTAGCCACACTCCTGAAATCCGATGCCGCCAAGGGTATCCCATTCTTTACCTCCTACAGTTTTAGCGCAGATGAGTCCAGGGTTTTATTGGCCACTGAGGTAGAGCCCATTTTTCGCAGGTCCCGCCTGGGCATCTATTTTGTCTACGACCTTGAAAATAATAGGCTTTTTCCTATTTCCGAGACCAAAATCCAGGAACCCACCCTTTCGTCCAAAGGGGATCAGTTGGCCTATGTGTTCCAAAACAACCTCTATGTCCTCGATCTGGCTTCGGGCAGCCGTAAGCAAATTACCAGTGATGGTACACCGAACGCCATTATTAATGGCGTTACAGATTGGGTGTATGAAGAAGAATTTGGTTTTGTGAGGGCCTTCGACTGGAATTCCACGGGAGACAAGATCGCCTTCCTCCGTTTTGATGAGCGTAACGTACCGGAATTTTCCATGGATGTTTACGGGCAGGGGCTCTATCCTAAACCTCATGAATTCAAGTACCCCAAGGCCGGGGAGGCCAACGCCAAAGTAAACCTTTATATATATGATTTGCCCTCAGGCAGTACCCGTGAGGTATCCCTGGGTAATCCCCATTATATTCCACGTATCAAGTGGATGAACCATCCGGACCACCTCAGTGTACAAACCCTGAATCGCCATCAGGATAAACTGGTCCTGCAACAGGTGGCGGCCTCGACCCTCCAGGTGACCCCCTTGCTGGAAGAAACCGACGCTGCTTATGTAGATGTTAGGGATGATTTGACTTTCCTGCCGGATGATCGCTTTATTTGGACGAGCGAAAAAGATGGGTACAACCACATCTATTTGAACGATCCGGAGCGCGGCAAGGAGCAGCAACTCACTTCGGGACCCTGGGAGGTCACCTCGTATTACGGGTATGATGAGAAGCGGGGCCGGGTCTTTTACCAGTCTACGGAACAGGGATCCATCAATCGCGATGTCTACAGCATTTCTGATAAAGGGAAGGGAAAGCGCAGGTTGAGTTCGGGAAATGGTACCAACCGGGCTGCGTTTAGCAGCGATTTCACGTATTTTATCAATACGTTTAGCAATGTGGACACCCCTCCTGTTTACACCCTCCACAAAGCTTCAGACGGGGCTTTGGTCAAGGAACTCAAACACAACCGGGAACTGCTCAGCCGCGTTGGAAAATACGAAATGGCTCCCAAGGAATTCAGTACACTTCCCGTTAACGGGAACGACCTGAATATGTGGATGATCAAACCTGTGGATTTCGACCCCTCCAAAAAGTATCCCCTGCTGATGTTTCAATACAGCGGACCGGGCTCCCAGCAAGTGGCAAACCGCTGGCACGGGTCCAATGACTACTGGCACCAGATGCTCGCCTCCGAAGGGTACATCGTCGCCTGCGTGGACGGACGGGGCACGGGACAGAAGGGAAGGGATTTTAAAAAAGTGACCCAGTTGGAACTGGGCAAGTTCGAAGTAGAAGATCAGATTGCAGCGGCACAGGCACTTAGTGCCCGCCCCTATATCGATGCTGAGCGCACAGGGATCTGGGGCTGGAGTTACGGGGGCTTTATGTCTTCCAATTGTATTTTAAAGGGAAATGAGGTGTTTGAAATGGCCATAGCGGTTGCCCCGGTGACCAGCTGGAGGTTTTATGACACCATCTATACAGAGCGCTATATGCAAACACCACAGGAGAATCCCGGGGGTTACGATGAGAATTCCCCTTTGAATTTTGCGGACCAGCTGCAGGGGGATTTCCTCCTGGTGCACGGGGCTGCCGACGACAACGTGCACGTGCAGAATTCCATGCGACTCATCGAGGCGCTGGTACAGGCGAACAAGCCGTTTGAATGGGCTATATACCCGGACCGAAACCACGGCATTTACGGCGGGAATACCCGACTGCACCTCTATAATAAAATGACTCAATTTGTGCTGAATAACCTGTAAACAAACCAAACCGATGAAAATTAATACGGATATCGATCCAATAGAACCACAGCAGTTGTTCGGACATCCTAAAGGATTGTTTTACCTTTTTTTTGCCGAACTCTGGGAGCGATTCAGTTTCTATGGAATGCGGGCCCTGCTCACCCTCTATATGGTCAACGTTATCTTCGAGGCGTTGGCAGAGCGGGATTATGCCGCGGCGGCGGTGTATTCGAGTTATGGATCCCTGGTCTATGCCTCTACGGTCGTCGGGGGTAAGGTTTCGGACACGATCCTTGGGATGCGGCGGTCTATCCTCCTCGGAGGTATCCTAATGGCCCTGGGGCATTTTGTACTGGCCATAGAAAACAACACCGCCTTCTACCTGGCGCTGGCCCTTATCGTGGTCGGGAACGGGTTTTTTAAGCCGAATATTTCCACCTTTGTGGGCTCCCTCTACAAAGAAGGGGATCTTCGGAAAGACTCTGGTTTTGTAATTTTTTACATGGGTATCAATATCGGGGCCTTTGTATCCCCCCTTTTATGCGGATGGCTCGGGAGGGAATATGGCTGGCACTATGGCTTTGGCCTGGCGGGCATAGGAATGCTTACGGGACTGCTCTTTTTCTGGAGCGGGCTCCGAAATAATGTTTTTGGCGATCGGGGAAAGGCGCCAAGCGAGGCCGTACTGGCTAAGCGATTTATAGGAGTGCCTCAAAAAATTATGATCCCACTCCTGGCGTTTCTTTTTGTACCCGTAATCGCCATGTTATTATCGTCTTACAAACCTTTGAGCCCCGAGGGCGGGTTTTTTGACGATCAGAATATTGTCAATATTATTTTTAAGCTCATTGGAATCTCGGTTCTGGGTTATCTGGGATACATTATTTTCAAAGCCACCCCGGATGAGCGGAAAAAGCTCATCATGGCCGTGCTGATCACGCTTTTTATGACGGTTTTCTGGGGGTTCCATGAACTGTCGGGAAGTGTAATCACCCTGTTTGCAGACCGGAATGTAAACCTTGAATGGATTGATGCGGCCCAGTCCAACGCCATCAACCCTGTCTTTATTATCCTGCTATCCATCCCCGTTTCACTTTTGTTTACGTGGTTGTCCAAACGGAATCTCAATCCCCGGACACCCTATAAGTTTGGGCTGGGCCTGGCCTTTGCAGGAATCAGTTTTTACATACTCGCCCTTAGCGGCGGTAGTGCTGATGAGAATGGGATGGTACCCTTTTCCTATCTCATGATTATGTATTTCTTCCTTTCCGTGGGGGAACTCTTTATGTCGCCCGTGGGACTTTCAAAAATAACGGATCTCTCCCCCAAACGCATTGTGGCTTTTATGATGGGGGTTTGGTTTCTCTCCTCGGCCTTCGCCTTTCAGATCGTCGGTTTTATCGGTAAACAGCTCGCCATTGAGAGTGATAACCCCGATGTACGCGGTTTTGAGACCCTGGATGTGTATACAGGAGGTTTTGAACTGATTGCCCAGTATGCCCTGGCGGCGGGTATTATCGTCCTAATCACGGCCCCCCTGATGAAGCGACTGATGGGCAACGTACATTAGGGATACAGGC
>CAZEQO010000040.1:14118-19138 GCA_964514365.1 uncultured Robiginitalea sp.
AAAGGGTATTCCATTTTCGCTACAGCTTTTTTTCCAACGCTTCACATCGCTCGTATAGTTGCTGCCATCCGCAATCACCACCGCAGGCTTCAACACCTGCAATACCCTGCCTAAATGTACCCGTGGAGAACCACTGAGCAGCAGGTAATCCGGATGGGGTTCCCCAGGGGAATACAGGCCATTGCGGTCCAGTACTCTTAAAGTTGCTTTGCCCAGGTTGTAAAAGGGTACTATCGGGTTGTAATCCGTGTGACGGATCCCCCAGTGATTTTGCGCATCACGCACGAGATGGGCACCTTTTTCAGTGTCCCTGGCAGCTACTTCAAGACGGGATCCCTTTCGTGTCCATACCATGGTATTGGCTACCTGGTGCGGTACGACCCAACTTTGCTGTTTGAGATCTTTGGCATTTTGGTAAACCCCTGTGCCCTGGAAGAGTAACAAAAGGACGACAATCCCGTATAGGACTTGATGCCGCCTTGTTTTGAGGTAGATGCCGAAGAGAAATAGTGCCAGGACACTGAGGATAGATTCAAACCGCGTCATCGAAATGCCCTCAAGAAAGAAGACTTCCTGCCCTGACGCCCAGTGCACATAGCGGTTCATGCCCCCCAGTAATAGATCCAGGAGCTTAGCCGCGGCCTGGGGTAATTCTAAGAGCAGTTTAAGGGACAGGCAGGCGAGGCCGGTAACCAGCAAAATCCCAAGACCCGGAAGCAATACGAGGTTGGAGAGTAAAAATAGTCCTGGAAATTGATGGAAGTAGTAGAGGGTGAAGGGCAGGGTTCCCACCTGTGCGGCCAGGCTTACCGCGATGAGTTTCCCCAGGTAATTTCCGGCCCATTTGTCGAAGGTCAGATACCGGACGAGAAAGGGGTAAAACACTACAATAGCGGCTACCGCGGCAAAGCTCAGTTGGAAGCCCACTTGCAACAGCCAGTTTGGGTCGATGGCCACCAGCATAAACACCCAGCACAGCCCCAGAAAATGAAGGGTCTGCCCGGGCCTTTCCAGATAAATGGCCAGGGCCACAAAGCTGTAGAGCAATACGGCACGCACAACGGAAGGGCTGAAACCGGCCACGAGGGCATATCCCCAAAGCACTGTAAGCCCAACTAAAGTTTGCAATCCCTTTCCGTAGGGCAGGTGGCGTAGCGGAGCGAGGAAGGCAAAAAGAAAGGCAGCCAGAACACCTACATGCAGGCCGGAAATCGCCAGGATGTGCAGGATTCCAGCCCGCGTAAAAGCCAGGTGTAATTCCGGGTCTATGGTCTTGCGATCCCCCAGCAGCAACGCCCGGGCAATTTGTGTTTCCTGTTTTCCAAGGCCGAGGTCATTTAAAGCGCGGTGTAAGTTTTGTCTCAGATCCGAAAGAGGTTTTACCCTCCGGGCAGGGGATAGGGGCGTTAGAAGACAGGTCGCCGGGGTGAGTTTTACCCTGGCGTAGATACCCTGTGTTCTCAGGTATTTTCCATAGTCAAAACCTCCCGGGTTCTTCGGTGGCGGCACGGGTTGGGGGTGGACGGGCGTCAGTATTAGCTGCCCGGGGAGCAGCGGGCCATGTTTACTGTCTCTGCGCATTTCCACTAACACTTTACCCCGGGTTTTCAGGTTATCGACCCTGCGAATTTCTCCTGTGTACTTTTCGGAAAAGGAGCTGGATTTTAAAGATTCGAGTACCCGGATTTCAAGGGACTCCACCCCCGGATGCATATGATTGAGATAGTGATCGGGCTGATTCTCAGGGAGGGCAGCTGCCATACTCCACATGCCGATTCCCGCAATAGCCAGCCCCGCCAGGACCCAGAAGCCCTTCCGGAAGACGTGGTGAAGGGTACATGCAATACATACTAAGAAAAATACGGTAAGGGATATGCAAAGCAGGAGCTCCGGCCTGAACCAGGCTCCGATCCAGACCCCTATGGCGAGCATTCCCGCCAGGTAGAAGGAAGCTGCGGAATGGGAAGACATGGTTAAAACAACCGGGTAGCCTTCACAAAAGCGTGATTCCAGTAACCTTCCCTAAGGGAGGAAACGATTACGCCCCTGGAGGTGGTGGAATGGATGAATTTCACTTCTTCGTCCTGAACGTCAACCACCAGGCCTACATGGTTGATTTTGGTTTTGCCCCTGCGGGTTTTAAAAAACAGGAGATCTCCTTTCTGTACCTTGTTGACTTTGATTTTTTCACCTTCTTCCGAGAGCATATCCGAAGTTCGGGGAAGGGCGATATCGTTTTTCAGAAAAACGGTGTAAAGCAGACCCGAACAGTCCATACCCTTTCGGGTGGTGCCCCCGTATTTGTAACGAACCCCGGTGAAGGTGAGCGCCGTTTCCACCACAGCATCTGCCGGGGATGCCAATGTTGGCTCCTCAATATTGGTTGCAGGTACGGCCTCATCGGGTTCAGTGGGCTCCCCCTCGGGATCTCCGGCCACATGAACACGCCGTTCTTCCGAATAACTCGTATTCTTTTTGACAACCCCACATCGGGTTAGAAAGGCACAGCAAACCAGTAAAAAGAAGCGTTTTCGCATGGATTTCAGAGGCCTTTGGGCAAGGCTAAGTTAGGAATTTCACCAAAAATCACACGTTGAACTAGTGTTACAGGTACAAAACTATTGGCCCAAAGTGAAATCGACTATCAGTTTTGCCGCCTTATCACTGGCACCCGGACCCCCGAGTTTAACGCGTAAATCCGCACAGGCCTTCAATTGTTTTTCCCGTCCCGGGCCCGAAAGGATTTTATCCAATTCGTCAGCCAGGTGCTCCGTGGTGAGGTCCTCCTGAATGAGTTCGGTCACCACCTGACGGTCCATGATCAGGTTGACCAGGGAAATATATTTCAGGGTGATCAGGCGTTTGGCAATCTGGTAGGAAATCCAGTTCCCTTTATAGCAAACTACCTGGGGAACCCCCAAAAGGGCGGTTTCCAGGGTAGCCGTGCCACTGGTCACCAAAGCCGCGGTAGCTGAATTCAGCAGGGGGTAGGTCTGGTTGACCACCAGGGCGGCAGGGTGCTTTTTAAGGAAGGGGTCATAAAATTCAACAGGGGTGCTCGGGGCCCCTGCAATGACAAATTGATATTCGGGATAACGGGGGGTCAGCGAGAGCATAACGGGCAGCATTTTACCGATTTCCTGGGGGCGGCTGCCGGGAAGAAGGGCGATAATGGCCTTCTGGGGGTCCAGGTGGTTTTCGACACGGAATGTCTCTGAATTCGTTTCGGGCCGCTGCTTCAGGGCATCTATAAGGGGATGGCCTACAAATTGTACGGGCATGTTGTGTTTCTTTTCATAGAAATCCTTTTCGAAGGGGAGGATGACGTACATCTGGTCTATGTCCCGTTTGATTTTACGCACCCGCCCCTCCCGGGATGCCCAAACCTGGGGTGAGATGTAATAATGGGTGCGTAACCCGTTTTTCCGGGCCCATTCGGCAATCCGAAGATTAAATCCCGAGAAGTCTATAAAAATAAGGGCATCCGGTGCGAAGGCCGCAATGTCTTTTTTGCAAAAAGAAAGGTTCTGGAAAATCTTCGGGAGGTTCGCCAGGACTTCGAGAAAACCCATAAAGGACATTTCCTTATAGTGGCGGACAAGGTCCCCCCCGGCGGCTTGCATGCGATCCCCGCCCCAGCATCGGACCACCGCTTCAGGGTCGTGCTTGAAGATAGCCCGGATCAGGTTCGAACCGTGGAGATCACCCGAGGCCTCTCCTGAAATAAGATAGTATTTCACCCGGCAAATATTTTATAGTAGAGGATCACCAGTGCCGTGAGTACCGTTGCCAAAAGGACACCCCGGGCCCGTTCATCGCGTCGTATTTTGAGGAAGCCAAAAAAAGCGACAAGGTTAAGCACGGCCCCAAGGGCCAGCAGACTTCCCACTTGTTCAGCCTCTACAGCGGCCTCCAGGCTCTCGGTAATCCCAAGGTCTGAAAACATGAGGATATAAAGCAATACGCCTATGGTATTGGCAATAATACCCACCGCAAATCCGATGGCCATTTCCCTGTACTTAAACTTCCTATTCATTGAGTGTCCAATTGTTGAGGTCCTGTATGGCGTGATGTGCAGTGAGATCAAACATGGTGGGTACAACACTTATATATCCCTGGCTCAAGGCCCAGTGGTCTGTATCCTTTCCCTTGTCGAGAAGTTCAAATTCCCCGGTGAGCCAATAGTACTCCTGGCCTCCCGGGCTCATACGTTTATCAAATTTTTCTTTCCAGTTGGCACGAGCCTGCCGGCAAATACGGATGCCTTTAACCGGTTCTCCTTTAGTACGCGGAATATTGACATTGAGGACAACTCCCTGGGGTATGCCCTGCTCCAGCGCCTCGTGTGTTATTTTGAGGATGGCCTCCCTGCCAGGGGAGAAGTCGGCCTCCCAGGAGTAGTCGCAGAGTGAGAACCCTATAGCGGGTATCCCTTCGATGCCCGCTTCAATGGCAGCACTCATGGTCCCGGAATAGATTACATTAATCGAGGCATTGGAACCGTGGTTGATTCCACTCACGCAGATATCCGGTCTTCTCGGGAGCAGTTCCTGAAGGGCCAGTTTTACGCAGTCGGCAGGGGTTCCACTGCAGCTGAATTCCTCAGGGGCCCCATGCTCAGAATCGATAACCACCTTTTTTGAATACAAAGTGCTGTCGATGGTAATTGCGTGTCCCATACCCGATTGCGGACTGTCCGGAGCCACCACGACCACATCGCCCAACTCCTTCATAAACCGGATCAGCATGCGCAGCCCGGGAGCGGTAATCCCGTCGTCATTTGTGATGAGAATAAGAGGTTTGGGCATGGACTATAATTTATGCTGTAAAAATACGTTTTTCCATAGATAGGGCTCCCCAGGGCCCGCATTAACAAAAAATTAATGGCAATCTTCAGGAGTGGCATGGTTTTTTCAGTAATTTAGGGAGTTCATTATTGCTATGAAAGGGCTAGTATTCAATGGCCTGAAAAAAATATTACATGAAAAGGAATTTAGTATTCGCATTTTTTGTCCTTCTG
>CAZEQO010000041.1:0-17737 GCA_964514365.1 uncultured Robiginitalea sp.
ACTCCCCTCCCCGTCTAAGGGCATCTTCCCTGGAATACCTCAGGGAATGCAGGTCCTCGGTGTCCAGGAGCACCTGCGCCCCGGGCAGGTTGTCCCGAACACGCCAGCCAAACTGTTCTTCGGTGAGAAAGCGGTCAAAAAGGACATGGGTAAACCCATTTTTCTGAAGAAATAAATCAAAGGAGGCATCATTGAGTTTAATTTCAACTTCGGTGATACCCAGCTTCCCCAAATCGACACGGTAGTCCCCAGAACCCGAAGCACTGCCAAACACGATATGAAACCCCTCCTGCAGAAAACCGTTTAAGAGCCATAGCATACGCACACCGGCCCCTGTAGCCTGAGGTTCCGGCCATTGGTGACCGATAACGAGTAAAGACTTGTAAGCTGTATCTGGCCCGGACATGGTAAAGACCTATAAACGAGAAGCGTAAAGTTGTGAGATACGAAGTCGTAGCCGACGTTCGTAATCTTCCTGCAACCAATCCCTGTAGTTCTGTGTATTGTTCATGATGCAGTACGAATACTGTTTAATCCTGAAGTGGATCTCTTCCCCGAGCATTTTTGCCAGGATCCGCGCGTCAAAGATATCCGAGGAATTTTCAACACATATCCGCGCATGCTGTTCAATACTCTCCTCCAATACCTGCTTGGATTTACGACCATTGGCAAAAGCCTCTTTGTAGGCCTGTTTAATGTCCATATCAATGACATCCGACTTTTTAAACCGATCCCGCAATTCATCGGGCATAACATAGACAAATTCCCGTTCGATCTCTTCGTCGTTTCGGATGTTTTCCAGATAAAAATCCGGGAAGTGAAAGATCTCCTGCCAATCCAAAGGATCGTCCCAGGGACCAAAACGGGCGATATTATTCCCGAGATCGACGACCGTAAATTCTTCTTTATCCTTGAGAATACGTGAACCCCGACCGATCATTTGAAAATACAAAGTCAGGGAACGGGTGGCCCGGTTCAGGATAATGGTCTGTACACTTGGCTCGTCAAAACCGGTGGTCAAAATACTGACCGAAGTAAGAATGGCATCAGGGGTATTGGAGAACCAGTCCAGGATCTCCCGCCGTTCAGTAGCCGTGTTTTTGTTATCGAGGTGCCGAATGGGGTATCCGGCCTTTTTAAACAACTCATAAACGTACTTCGAGGTGCTAATCCCATTGTTAAAAATGAGTGTTTTTGTGCCTTTTGCCAATTCTTCATAAGCGCTGACGAGTTTGCCCAGCATCAGCTGATTGCTGTACAGGGCATCTGAGGAGCGCACAGTATAGTCCCCGTTAACCCCCAGTTTCAATGATTTCAGGCTGACGTCGTAGTTATACATATTTGCACGTGCCAGAAACTTTTTCGAAATCAGGGAGGCGATGGATTCCCCTACAATGAGCTTTTTGTAGTGGTCTTTCATCGGCAATTTGATGTTGGAACTCAAAGGGGTTGCCGTGACCCCGAGGATGATCGCCTTTTCGAAATACTTAAAGAGTTTTCTGAAGGAATTGTAATGGGCCTCGTCAATGATCACCATGCCAATACCATGGAGTTCAATAGCCTTTTCCTGAAGTCGGTTATTGAGGGTTTCCACCATAGCCACAAAACACTGATAGGATTCCTCGTCAGGCAATTCCTTGACTTCGCTATTGATGATTTTATTGTGAACCCCAAAACCTTCAAGCATTCGGGAAGTCTGAAGGCTGAGTTCAATCCGGTGGGTAAGGACTACTACCTTTTTTCCGGTCTCTGCGATATACCGCTTTGCGATTTCTGAAAAAACAACGGTCTTCCCACCCCCTGTAGGCAATTGGTACAGCAGGTTGACGTCGGCCGGCGACTCCTCCAATACCCCAAAAATCTTATTCAGATCCTGGAGTTGATAATCGTAAAGCGTTTTTTCTGAATACGCAGTTTTCGTGCCCAATAGTACAAGTTTTCACGGATGGGAATGCGGAGCTTTTCGCGTTCCGGATCAATTTGCAAAACTACTGGATTTTTATACTTTGGCGAAATCCATTCTTCAGATATATGGATTTAGTCAATACCCTGCGCTCCTGGAAACAATATTTTCAGGGACTACCCCTTTGATGAGTTTCCGATAGTTCGAAATAATCTGGGGCGCTACCGATTTAGGATCGGAAACACTGGCAATATGCGGGGTTATATGCACGGCCGGATGCTTCCAGAACGGATGATCCTGAGCCAGTGGCTCGGAGTGGAAAACATCCAGGCAAGCCTCTGATAGCATCCCCTGATCGAGCGCATATAACAGGTCAGTGTCTTCCAGGAGCGGGCCTCTTGCCACATTGATCAACCGCGCCCCTGTGGGCAGGGTCTTAAAAACATCCCTGTTTAAAATGCCCCTTGTCTCAGGGGTCAACGGCAGGAGGCAGACCAGGACATCAGAGCGATTTAAAAAGCGCGTGCGATCCGCGTTTCCTCGAAATACAGGGAAATGCACTTCAGGAAGGGAGTTTCGGGTCCACCCCACCACTGAAAACCCTGCGGACTCCAGGGATTGCGCCACCGCCAGCCCCAGTTTTCCCAAACCCATTATCCCCACAGTCACCTCCTTAAACCTCTGGTAGGTTTTAGGTTTCCACAGGGGGAGGGATTCATTGTATTTGTAGTGCTGAAGTCCTTTGAGCATTCCGGTAGCAACGGCCAGTACAAATTCTGCCATATCCGAGGCGAGATAAGGATCCACCACCCGCATAATGGGCAAGTCTTCCCGAATCTCAGTATCATCAAAGATGAAGTCAACCCCTGCCCCCAACCCCTGAATACCCATCAGGTTCGGATAGGCGTTAAGGCTGCCGGGAGGATGTTTCCAAACCGCTGCCATTTTTATCTCAGATTCCTTAAAAGCCTCTCCATAACCATAAACAGGAATATCCGGTGCCTCGGCCCTGAGCGCATCTTTCCATACGTCTGTCAGATTGTCGTTTCTCACTATTGCAATAGCCATATACTTTTATTTAATTCGATTTTGGCTCACATTTGGAAATCCCGGGGCAGATATCCACCATCAATGAGTTCCCCGGGATTATTTATTTTTTTTAAATACCCCCTGCTAAGCAACAGGATTTTATCGGATATGTCAAGGATTTGGGCAGCATCGTGATCGATAACCACAATACCTTTGTGCGATTTCACCAGGCCGATCTGACGTACGACCTGCTCCTTAATCAAGGGGCCCAGTCCCTTAAAGGGTTCATCCAATAGGACGAAACTCCCCGTCCCGTTGAGGACTGTGATGATTTCTACAAACCGGCGCTCTCCAAAAGAAAGGTCCCTGACCTTCTTCGGGAGTAAAGCCCTTAAAAATGCTTCTTCTTTACCTATTTTCGGCCAAACCTGCCGCCCCAGACACCTCAACACGTCTGCTACCTTTAATCCTCCCGGCAAAAAAGGGTGTTCGGGCAAATAATTCAGGTGCTTTCGCATCGCTGCAAGGCTATATAAAACGGTTTGATCCAACTTGACAAACCGTGATTCACAGGAAACATCTCCATATATTATCCGAAACAAAGTAGACTTTCCCGATCCATTGCGACCCAGCAGGCCGACGACCTCTCCCGTTTGGCAGGTGAGGAATACATCGGTAAGTAAAGGGGTATGACTCCAGGATTTTCGAATGCTGTCCACCTGCAAAAGACTCATATAAGGCTCATTATAACAAATATGGTGAGAAAAACGATTACCGACAGGATCAGGGTAGAACCCCACAGGCTTAACCGTGTGAAGCCAAGATTAAAATAGAAGTAGTATTCCTGTTTATACCGCACCTCGTAGATAAGGTAATGCCAAAGTGGCCCCATGATCAGGAAAATAAGCCCTGCGGCCCAAAAACTTTTAAATAGAAGTAAACCCAAAAGTGCTGAAATAACCAGGGCCGGTGGGGCAATCCTCTTTTGAAAGAACCAGAGCGGTCTGCCGTATGACAGGAGGTTTTTTATCATTAGGTTACAATTGTTCGAGAAAATCAAGAAAAGACTCTTTATTCGGCCAATTCGCCAGATCCACTTCCCGGGCTATTTGGGTGTATTTTTCCCGGTACTCCCTGTAAATTCCGGAATGGATCAGGTGGGCTCCCCATTCACGGTACGACCGGTACATACTTTTGTAGAAAGCCTCCGGACAATTCCGTGTCTTTTCGAATCGCAATCCGGTCTCCAGGTTAAATGCCATCAGTTCGGCCTGCAGGGAAGGATCCACCCCCAGTGTTTTAAAGTGCTTAAGATATTTATGGGCAACGGATCGCCTGGCACGTGCACGCCTGCGCTTTTTTGGAAAATACTCCTCTGCAATCCGGGCCATAGCTTCGGCCAGTAGTTTATCCTCCTTAGGGTTAAAAATAAAATTGTAGTACGTCTTAACTTCGGGGAACCGTTCGTACAAATCGTGAATCTGCTCCCTCAGGGCAGAACGGTCTAACTGATCTGTATATGCTTTTAGGGCTCTTTTGCTCATCGGACTTTAAAATAAAGGAGAATTACCGTATTCGAAGGTCTTTCCGGGCTTCTTTTCTCATAAATCTTTCTAAAGGACTCATAAAATATGTAAAACAATTGTACCAGGCTTTTGGAAAAGATCAAATAAAACTGTATGTTGAGAGAATGTTAATCTGTAATCCAAATATACATACATGAGGCAACTAAAGATTGTCAAGCAGGTAACCAATCGGGAGTCCAAATCCCTTGATAAGTACCTGCAAGATATCAGTAAAATCGATTTAATAACCGCCAATGAAGAAGTAGAACTTGCACAGCGCATAAAACAAGGAGACCAGATAGCACTGGAAAAGCTGACAAAAGCCAACCTCCGTTTTGTCGTTTCAGTTGCCAAACAATACCAGAATCAAGGGTTAAAGTTACCCGATTTAATCAATGAAGGAAATGTTGGACTTGTCAAAGCTGCCAAAAGGTTTGATGAAACCAGGGGCTTTAAGTTCATCTCCTATGCGGTATGGTGGATTCGTCAGAGTATCCTCCAGGCCCTGGCGGAGCAATCCCGTGTAGTGCGACTGCCACTGAACAAGATCGGATCGATAAATAAAATCAAAAAGACATTTTCCTATCTGGAGCAGGCACATGAACGCCCGCCATCGGCGGAAGAAATCGCCAAAGAACTGGATATGTCTATCAGTGAAGTAAAACAGTCCATCCGAAACTCGGGACGGCACGTGTCCATGGACGCACCACTTAAAGAGGGTGAAGATTCTAACCTTTACGATGTCCTGCGCTCAGGAGAATCGCCCCGACCGGATAAAACCCTGATGCAACAATCCCTGAACACGGAGATTAACAGGGCCCTGGAAACCCTTTCCCCACGGGAAGCAGATGTGATTAAATTGTATTACGGCATAGGTGACCAACAATCCATGACATTGGCGGAAATCGGACAGACCTTTGATCTGACTCGCGAACGGGTCAGGCAGATACGGGAAAAAGCCATTCGGAAATTACGGCATCAGTCGAGGAGTAAATTACTCAAAGCCTATTTGGGTTAATCAAAAAAAGCGGTCCTTTCGGTACCGCTTTTTTTTTACACACTAATAAACACTAAGAACAATTGAGTCCGCTGATTTCGAAGTCAAGCAGAATTTCATTGAGACTCTGGATAAAATCCAGATAGGCTGCGTTGTTTTGATTTTGGTCTGCCATGGGAATTCAGATTTAGGGTAACCGGATCACTAGAGGTAATCTACTTCCACCAGTTTGTTTACACTTAAAATTTCATTTAATTCCTGGAGGAATGTCAGGTATTCCTCTCCGTAGGTATCGTAAAGCATAGCAAGATTGGGTTTTGAAATGCAAGAATACTAACGCTGATAAGTCCGGATCTCGTATACACTACCCTGTTTTTCCGGATGTATGGCAGGAATTTGTGGTGAATCACTTGTTTTTTGTGGCGAAAGCGTTTGGATTTCCATTGTCTTAAATCTGTAATTTATAGGTCAATCCCCCACTGACAACCCAAAAGAAAGATCCGGATTCCAACAGGTACTCCTGCCGCCCAACCCCGAATTGGGCCAGATACAAATGGCGTCCTTTCCCGGGCCCGAACTGATATTGAAAAAATAATTGCTGGGATTCGAGAAATAATACGGATTCAGCCTGTAACACCCCGCCATTGAAGAGCTGTCTAAGTTCCGGACTATATCCGAAAGAGGCTGTGAGGCCGAGATAGTTGAAATTGTTGGTCAGGTACTTTCTTACCGTCATGCTTCCCGACGCTACGGGTCCCCGACCTCCTACAATACTCAGATAGGGCCTGATATTCATGTAATAATTTCCCCTGTACAATCCCACCGAAGCGGTAAGAAGTGTGGCCTGTACCGTCCTGAAATCCAGATATCGGGCTCCAAGAGAGGTTTCCATAGCCTTTGGGAGGTTGGCATAAAGCTCCAAAGCCCCTTTGTGGTTGGGGTACAACTCGGAGTCTGAATACCCGTAGTTCGCATAGGCGTAAAAAGTATTCGATATCGAAGGATATAGATCGAGGTCGTACTGGAAAGCGTCCTCCCCAAAGCGATTGCTGTAATTCAATCTGGGGATAATCTTGCCGTATTTCGTCCTTCGTTGATATTCCAGGCTGGTATACAACATCGGGTCGTAATATTGGTCAAAGGCTTCCAGGCGGTTCGAAATTGAAATCCGATTGTTGTAAGAGGCAGCAGCCTCTTCCTCCCCCGCGGTTTCATCTGATGTCACGGTACCCAATATTTCGGCCCTGAGTTTACTCACAGCGGCATTTTCCCCAAGAAAGTTGAGTGCCTTATTGGCCAGCCCCAATGCAATTGACCTGTTTCCGGCCTGCCGTTCATTGTATATTGCCGATACCCAGGCATCCTCATTGGCCCGATCTCTGGAAGTCACCCTATTCAGGTGCCTTCGGGCTCTTGTAAAATCTCCCTCCCAACGGTAAGTATTGGCCAAAAGCGTCTGCGCGTCCGAATACCTCGGGTACTCCTCGAGAATTTCGGTCAGCAGCTGACGCGCCTCCCGTGAATTCCCCTCAAAAGCGAGTTTCCGGGCTTTTAGAAACTCGGCTTCGGGATTCTCAGCCTCCTGACCAAATATTCCCGTAAGCGGAAAGCAGACCAGTAAGACTATGGAAATGACCAGATTCAATCGTTTGTTTTTCATCGGTTTGTTTTTCATGGGACTCGGAACCCCTCGGGATTGTCAGTTTTAACCTCGTTGTCATTCGGTAGTGTCTGAAGGGCTGAGGAAGCCGCCCGATGCAATTTTTCATCGAGTATTTTGCGATCCCTGACATTCCTCTCGATAAGAGGGACCAGAGACATACTGCGATCCGGATCCCCGGCCCAGAAATACGTGTCGAGCAATGCCGCATAGGCATCGCTGTAATGGGGATTCTTTTTAATGGCTCTTTCCAAAACAATTTCAGATTGTAAATACGCACCATCCCAGGCGAGAATACGGCCCAGGAGCACCTCCGCATCCACATACTGCGGAACCTCCGATAAGATATACAGGCAAAGATCCTTAGCCCGCTCCCGTTCGCCGTTATGGGCCAGTTCCCGGGCATAGGCAAAAGCTTTATCCAAATCGGCCCCGGGAATTGCACTTTGAATCTGAAGCCATTCTTTTCTTTCTGGTTTGGCGTATGAGTATTGAAGCTTATAGGGCTGTGCAGAGGGATCGATCTTAAATGGTGTATTCAGGGAAGTCCCATGGATTAGGCCTGGGGATTGAAGGGGTGATCCCGGATTCTGTTGCACACCCCTGATTCGCGATGTCTCCTTCCTATATATATCAACAAGGGGGTCGAGCTCTATACTCGTATTGGCATACAAATCTCCGGGACCTTTCACTTCTAACACATTTTCAAACCACTCCCCGAAGAAATATTTGGTCTTGTTTTCAGAAAGGGGTTGGGCCCTCTCGAGCATAGTCGCCAGAAAAAGGGAAAATACAGCCAGGGTAAAAGGATATACCCGTCCCATCCATTGTTGCATCGGCGCACTCCATTTATAGAGACCGTAAAAACTTAAACCTGTTAAAGAAAGTAACAGCAAAACCGTCTGTAAATCAGGACCAGAGGTGCTGAAAATTGTTAAAAACACCTTTAATCCGGGTACCGGCATTTCGTAATGCGATAAAAAGTATGCAGTCAGGACACTCTCAAAAAAGAGTAAGGCCGAAAGGATGATCCCCGAAAAATAAAGGCCGTATCGAGGCTTAAGGGCTTCCAGAGCGTTAAATGCAAAATACAGGAAAAGCGACAGCAGGGCCGTAAAGCCGAGATGATGCGCTGAAAGTATAATCAGGTTGCGCGACGCAAAAGAGTCTAAGACCCCTTCGGCGTAAAGGCGATACTGCTGGTATAGCCCGAGTAGCAACAGACAGGCATAAAACGCAAGGATAAGGCGGGTGTAATCTCCCATCCCTTTTCGCGAGGCTCTTATTTGCTTTTGTAGGTCCTGTTCCATTGTTTTAGGCTTTGGCAAATCCCTTGCGGACCTGGGTACCCCAGCCCGCCTGAACTCTGAATAATTTTTTGTAATTCCCCAGAACCGAAGACCAGACCACGATAGGTTGAAATAGGATCGGTTCAAGAAAAGCGCAGCCGATCAGGATAAAAATATCCCTGGTGCGCTGGTATTGATTATATGACCAGACCTCCCATAAAATGGCATAAAGTGAAAACACTACGGCAAAGGAGTAAACGGTAAGGGTAATGGCCAGGAAAAACTCGAAGTAAAGAATACCCAGGCCCCAAAAGAGCAGAATGGTCAGAAAGCCAAAAAACTCCAGTAATGGGGACAGCCACTCGTAAAAAAACCAATAGGGATAACTCAGCATTCCAAGTCTTCCAAAACGGGGGTTGAATAACATATCCCGATGTCTTCGAAGCGTCTCCAGAGTACCCCGAGACCACCTGTCGCGTTGATTCACGAATGTTTTTAGATTTTCCGGGACTACAGTCCAGCAGAGGGGATCAGGCAGGTATTCAATGGTATAGGGCAACCCTTTTTCGTGCATATGCCGACGCATACGAAAGACAATTTCCATGTCCTCTCCCACGGTACCGGTATCGAATCCGCCCACATCTACAGCCACCTGTCGATCAAAGAAACCGAAGGCACCTGAGATAATTAATAAGCTATCCAGGCGTCCCCATCCCATTCTGCCGAGGAGAAAAGAGCGGGTATATTCCAGCAGCTGAAACCGGGCCAACCAACTTTTTGGGAGGCGCACTTCTTCCATTTTACCCTCATCTATTTTGCAGGAATTCGCCACCCTCAGGACACCGCCTACGGCGATAACCTTTTTTCGGGACCTCTGGTAAAACGCCCGGACCACATGTAGAAGGGCATCGGGATGCAGTAAACAATCCGCATCAATACATCCTATATACTTGCTTTCACTCAAGTGAATCCCCGTGTTCAGGGCATCGGACTTTCCTCCATTTACTTTATCAATAACTGTAAGCCGGCTAAATTCTCTGCTTCTTGATTTGTAAATGGCCTTAATAGGTTTAGATGGCCACTCCCGATCGACATCATAAGGGGTCTGAAAAAGGTCATAAGCTTCAATAAGGCGGTTCAGGGTATCATCCACACTCCCATCGTTGACCACCATGATGTCATAGTTCCCGTAGCGAAGCCCAAGGAGGGATCGCACATTCTCCACAATTGTCAGAGATTCGTTGTAGGCAGGAGCAATAATTGTAACGCTCGGAGCCAAAGGGGTGTCCAGGAGATTGGTGAGATCCCCAATACTGTGTTTTTTCCTGTAGTGCAGTGAACTTCTGGAAGACAGGTAACCAATGGTGGTGAAAAGGGTAAACAACACCAGTGCAAATACCAGAAATACGATGTTGATATACTCAACTGACATTTGGAAGAGTTCCTTAAGCATCGGTGTCGTTTTTAGTTCCCTTTAGATAATTCAGAAACCGGTGATATCCGTTTTCGGATTCAGGGTGCAGGTCTTTACCTATATCCCCTTTTTCCTGAATTTTAAAGTCCTGATCGGGTGAGAAGTTCAGGTCCTCTATTTCGGACGCATCAACCATCGGTTCCGGAGGGTTGCTTTTTTCGGGTTCTGCTGACGGAGTCCAAATAGCGGGAGCTTCCTTCGCTTCGCCAGAGACTCCACTAATATTCAGCTTTTTGACCAGTAAGGCGTGTTCCTTCCGCGCTCCGACCCGAATCCTGTGATCGGGGTCGTCGAACAAACCCTGGAGGAATAAAAGTTCTTTTTTTCCTCCAACGGCGTGGATTTGATCCATAAGGATGAGCTTGGACTCTGTATCATAGGACCTGAAGAATTCGTGAAAAATAGAAAAGCAACTTAATCCCGTTGTCCCCTGACTTTTCCCAAAGTGTTCTCCGGGGCTTTTTTCTGCCAAATGGATATCTTCTGAATCCACCTCAAACTCGGGAAAAAGCATATTGGTGAAGTCCCCTTCTTCATGGGACTCTCCTTCTTTTTGTTCAGGAGGGGGGCCACCTCCCGTACCTGGAATAAATTCGGTTTCCAAAACTCTTTCCGTCTCCCGTAGTTCTTCCAACAGGATTTCCCTTAAAATACCGGCATACCCAGTGGCTCCGGATAAGAGCTCTACCTCTACTTCCAGCTCCCGGACCCATTCCGGTAGATTTTGGCTTGAAATCTTACCGGGTGTATTCTGAGCGGTGTTTGTGACCCAGGGCAAGAATTCAGATGAGCCCTGCTTTGGGGTATCCCGTACTGGTTCCGAATTAAGAATATCGAGTAATTCTTCAATGATACAATCACCGAAAACCTGTTCGTGTTCCTCCGTCCAGGATTCAATGGTCATATCCCCCGGAGTTTCTATTAAAAACCCTTCGAGATCTTCCTCGGCCGTAGTTTTTTTATCCCCTGGATTATGTGGCCTGAGTGCTGTTGTGAAATCAGGTCTTAATGTATGTGCCAGTAAAGGTTCAGATGAGAATAGATCATCTGCAATGTCGGCTTCCGAGGGGTCTTCCTCACGCGGCTTTGAGAGATTCTCTGCATTATTCCCGGGCGATTCCGGTGCCCAAAGTTCCAATTCGCCCTGAATTCCCATTTGCGTCAGTCCTACCACCGGTTGCAACGTATTGACCACCAATCGTGCCTTGGAGCGCACCAAAAAGGAGGCATCGACACGGGTTTGCTGATCCAACCAGGAAATATCTTCAGTATTTCCAATGGCCTGAAGGGCATCGAGAATATGAATTTTCAGTTCAGTGGACGCTTTTTCGTAGATTGACCTTAGTGACCATCGCGCCGGGTCGTATTTAAAATCGCCTATACACTCCACAGCGGCCACCTGAATACGTTCAGATTTATGGTTGAGAAACATCAGTAAGGCTTGCTGTGCATCTATCTGCCTGAAAACCCGAATAAGTCTCAAGGCAAACAAGACTACATCCTGATTTTCAGAAACGAGCCAATCCCGGAAACTGGGTACTTTAAATTCCGGGTTAGAGGTTAGGATTTCTAAGATTTTCACTTGTTGCCATTGCGATATGGGGTAACCCGCTGTGTCGAGGAAGAATTGAATTCCTTCCTCTTTCAGTTGAATCGTGGCCAGTTGGGCCTGTTTTCGAACGACGCTGTTCTTGCTGTTAACATGCTCTTTGATGGCATCATAGGCCTGACTTACCTGCATTTCTGTCAGTTCCGAAATCGCCCGTGAGACTTTATCCCATTTGCGACTTTCCAGGTGCTGCAAAGCCCTGTCGTGCAACCCGAAATACTGGTATAAGGCCGAAATTTGTTTTCGGGTCTCGGGAAGTCCATCCCGCTGAACTTCCAACATAATCTCCGTAATTACCTTTCGATCCAAAGGATTGTCGAGGTAATTACGGATTTCCATTTTCATCCAGAGTAAATCGGCCGCATTTTCCGTTGCCGATTCCGCCTGCTGAAGCAGATAATTGCGGATAAGGGGGGTCAGCTCCGTCTTCCGGTCACTCATGTCCCGCTCTTTGGCCACCAAACGGTTCCGGAAATAAAAGATTAACAGAAAGCAAAATCCTGCTAATCCTCCGAAAATAAAGACTAGTTGCCACAAAAAATCTGTCTTGATAGCCAGGATTTCAAGTGGGTAAAATATTTGCGAAACAGTTATTATTTCAGTCATAGTTTTTTAATTCGGAGCCTGCATCCCGAGGAAGCAACTCTGGTATGGTCTGGGTTTAATGAGAAAACCCGCAAGGCCAGCAGGGACGAGTACTATTGACGTCCCCTGGCATAGGTTTTACCTGTTCATATGGCGCTCCAGAGCCTCGGCGACCTCAAGATACTCCTCCAGGTATGTGCTAAAAGCCCTGACGATTCGATTTTCATCTTCACCCTCCAGGGAGGCCTGCCAGATCTGTTGTACGACAGGAATCAACCTCTGAGCCCTAATCATCTCAAGGGCGACGAGCAATTTTTCGGCCCCTTCCGAAATACTTTTAAAATCACCCCGATTTAATCCTATCCGGGTACGGCCGGCAAATTCCAGCATTCCATTGTGAAGCGCGCGTATCAAAAGACCCAGGCGCTCTGAATCCCCCTTACATTTTGTTTCGAGATAGCTCAAATCCAGGAGTACATCATTCCCATCAGGTTCCCGGGTCGCCTGAGCTATTGGTCGGGCCTTTTTTGAAAGGTCCCTGATTTTTTCAAAGAGGGTTTCGACGGTATGCGGTTTTGGCAGGAAGGCATCGATACCTATTTTCGAGCATTGATCTTCTGAGGCGCCTGCCGGGTCTGCAGACATTCCAAGGATTGGAAAACTCCGGATATAAGGATTTGCATGCGTTCTGACTGCCTGTAGCGCTTTTTGGTCCTTCTCTCGTTGAGGTCGGAGATCGAGTAAAAGAGCATCCAGTGGTGCTGCTTCCAGGAGTTGAATTGCCTCATCCATATCAGAAGCTGAAAACACTTCGCAGCCCAGGGCTATAAGTCGTGTCTGTAATACGGTAAAATTAAGCGGATCACGCTCTACGATCAGGATTCGCATCCCTTTTAATATGTCGGAATCCAGCTTTTTATTCTCGACGGAAATTCCTTTTATTTCTTTATGGGCAACAGGCGTACAGGGCAAGACCAGTCGGACGGTACATCCTTTGCCCTCAGGGCTATCCAGGAAGATTTGACCACTCTGTCGGGCCACGAGTTGCCCAACGATACTGAGACCAAAACCAGCACCTTTAGATGCCATTTCTATGGCTTGCTTCCCCTGGTAATAGGGTTTAAAGACATGCGGGAGTTCTACCTCCGGTATCCCTATGCCCGTATCCGTAATTGCGATGCGGAGCTCAGCTCCGGTATTTCTTTTTGAAATCCGTGCCATCACCTTAATTTCTCCCTCCCGGGTATAGCGACAGGCATTTTCGATCAGATTCAGCATGATGCGCCTTATATCTGATGGATTTCCAATCACGTATTCGGAATTTTCAAATTCCATTTTGAGGTCAATACTCACGGGTTTTTCCAATAGTCTTAAATGGGCGTAGTCCCTGATTTCCCTAAGCAACGCAGCCGGTGAAAATGGAATAGCAACCTCACTTGACGAGCCATCCTTAAATTGCGAATAGGCGCATAGCTCATCCAATGTTTCAGACATAGACCCAGAGACCATACTCATGGAACTGGCTATGGACCTGTAGGGCTCTTCCAGGGGAGCCTCTGCAAGGACGTTGGCAAAAGCCATAATACCGTGCAAAGGATTGCGCAAATCGTGCCCAATGGCTGAAAGCGCCCCATCGTAAGGACTGTGGGTGATTTCTGCGGGTTGTTGTTCCGGTGTTTTTACTGCAACCGGTCCACCCCAGATACAGGTTTCGAGTTGATTTCTGAAGTGATCATAGGATTCTTTGACTACACTCGCCTGCTCAACGGTCATTTTTTCAAAGGAATAATCCTCCAAAGCTAGTTGAAGGTCTGAGAGGTGATCCAAAAGATCTTTCGATGTAACGGGCATATTTCAGGATTAAGTGCATCTTTTTATCGGTAAAATGCATTCAATACCTAAAATTGACTATTTGGATATGGGCGAACAACTAAATGTTCCCTATCTTTCAAAACTTGTTGTCAAACCCGTTTAATTGTAGGTAAAAACTAAACTAACATGCGCATTTCGTACCTTTTTATAGTTTCCCTTATACTGGTCTCCTGCCAGGATAAAGCTGAAAAAACACCCGAATTGTCTATGGAAGAACAAGCCAGGGCGATCCACGACCGAGTCATGACCGTGGATACCCATGTCGATATCAACGTTCGGAATTTTACCGATAGTATCAACTACACCCAGGAACTTCAAACACAGGTCAACCTGCCCAAAATGGAAACCGGAGGGTTGGATGTGGCCTGGTTTATTGTATACACGGGGCAGGATACCCTATCCGAATCGGGATATGAAAAAGCAAAGGCGAATGCCATGAGTAAATTCGAAGCCATCCACAAGCTCTGTGAAGAAATTGCACCGGACCGAATTGGCCTGGCCACGAATTCTGCCCAGGCCCGGGAGATCTATAATTCGGGTAAAAAAGTAGCCATGATAGGCGTTGAAAATGCATACCCCATGGGTACAGATCTATCAAACATCGAAAGGTATTACGACCTGGGCGCCCGGTATGTTTCCCTCGCCCACAATGGCCATAGCCAGTTTTCAGATTCCAACACAGGTGAGACCGATGATGTTTGGTTACACAATGGTTTAAGTGAGCTGGGCAAAGAAGCTGTTAAAGAAATGAATAGGGTTGGGATAATGATAGATATTTCACATCCCTCCCACGAAGCTGTGATGCAGATGCTGACGCTTTCAAAGGCTCCTATTATAGCTTCTCACTCCTCGGCAAGGGCCCTTTGCGATCACAGCAGAAATTTGGATGACGCTCAGTTGCTGGCGCTCAAAGAGAATGGCGGAGTGGTTCAGGCCGTAGCCCTCGACGGGTACATCAACAAAGAGAAAAGTGCTGCCCGCGATGCGTATATGAAAACAATTATGACAGAGGTGGCCGACTCCCTGGGGGTTCCGTGGTATGACAGATCCCAATTCCGCGAACTTTCAGAGGCTGAGCAAGAGGCTTTTATCGCCGTCATTCCTAAAGTGACCTCAATTTCAAACAGCCTGGTCGAAAAGCGGACGGATGCCCCGCCTGCGGTTGATGTTGCCGATTTTGTAGACCATATCGATTATATGGTAGAGCTTATCGGTATTGACCATGTGGGTATTAGCTCCGATTTTGACGGAGGTGGTGGTATTGAAGGATGGTCCGATGCCTCCGAGACGTTTAACGTCACTTTAGAACTCGTCCGCAGGGGCTATTCTGAAACCGATATCGCCAAGCTGTGGGGTGGGAACTTATTGCGGGTTCTCGATGAAGTACAGGCAGTTGCTGCCGCCTGGCCGGCGGATTAATCCATCGACTCCAACCGATCCTTTACATATTCTATTTTGGTTTTCCCATGGGCTTTGGGCTTTCCCTTCTCATCGAGGACCAGAAAAATAAGCTGATCCACTGTAGCTATGGCTTCACGAGTTAACTTGTTTCGGGCCTCGCATTTAAGGGTTATAGAGGCCTCTCCAAAGGAAACTACATCTATCCCAATCTCTACAATAGCTCCCTGTACGACGGGATTTATAAAATTGATCTCCGACATGTACTTCAAGACACAGTTCTGATCTTCAAGTTGAATGATACTGTAAAGCGCTGCTTCTTCTGTTACCCACGAGAGCAAACGCCCGCCAAACAATGTACCATTGGCGTTCAGGTCTTCAGGTTTGACCCATTTTCTGGTATGAAAGCGCATAGAACTCATTTAAGGGATAAAGGTACGACCAAAAGACAGCCAATCCTCTGAAAAACAAAGTTGAAGCCCGCTTTTTTCATATCCTAAAAATAGTTAAGCATACAGTAAACTTTTCATAAACATGGGTGTACTATAATTCCTTTCCGGTAAATTTAAGAGGATCAACCCATAAGAAAACGATGCTCTTTGTAGTCAAATTCTTAATTCCGGTCACCCTGATCTTACTGAAAACACTTTTTTGAAGGTAGCGGGGAGGCAGAGAAATTCAGTTTGAAATTGTAGCCTGTCCTTTCGGTTTAATTCCTGAGACGGATACTTTGAGGGCGCACTTTTTAAACCTGTTTATAACCCCGTTGACAACTTCTGCCCCTTCCACTGCCCACTTCTTTCCTTTTGGGTAATTTTAAACAAAACGAATTCAATATGAGTTCCCGTTCCCAGGATTTGGTCCGCATCAGGCCAGATTTATCCCAAAAAATCAGGGTGACTTCAGATTCTTCGAATGATGAATCTTTTCAGAACACTACGCTGAGGCCCGTAATTAAATTCCAAAATGACCTGTTATTGGCGGCTTTCCGAAACTATGTGGTAAAACACAAAGGACATTTCTTTGAAATAGGGCAGGAAAAGCAATTCAAGTACATTGAGAATGCGATTCAAAAAGATATTAAGTTCCGCAATTCACTCAAGGGCATGCTCATCGGCCAGTTTACCGTAGAGGAATACGAACGCTATATTCAAAGTTCGTCAGCCCTGAACAAGCGCATGATGCAAATGGTTATCGAGCGATTAAAGGATCAGATGCAACTGTTGCATCCGGCCTCAGTCCAATATTGATTCCCCATCGAGATTTGTAGTGAGAATTTCGCTCATCAGGTCGAAAAATGGCCTGATCTCCCGGTAGGATTCAGCTACTGTATTTAGAAAACGTTTGTTTTGTACTTCTGCATCGGAAAAACCCCGGCTAAAAATAAATTGTTTTTTTCGAATCCATTCAATATTCGGGTGTTCCCGATCGAACCCCTTGGGCGCTGTTTTTACTGCATCCCCCTGTAATGTGCCCCATACCGACTGAAAGCCAGGATCTGTAATGACGCGATTAAGAGCTTCGACATCTTGTTCGAATTCCTTTCTGATTCTGAGCAAATCCTCCTTGTTGGGATCCCAGAAACCACAAGCCATAAAAGATTCTCCAGGCCGGATTCGCAAATAATATCCCCCACGCCGTTCGGCACCCGCTCTGGAAAAAGAGAGTGCAAAATGAGGCTTGTACGGCGTTTTATCCTTTGAAAAGCGAAGATCCCTGTGGATTCGGAACAACTTGGTCCTATCGACGGCATCGTGGCTCTGCAAGTCTACTCTGAGGGCATCGCTGAAATCCATAACCTCCGCCCGGGCCTCATCGTAAGCTGCCCGATGTGACTCAAACCATTCTTTAGTGTTATTTTCCCTCAAGCCTTTTAAAAATCCAAGTGTCTTTGCACTAATACCTGTTACTTTCATCGCTGTGACATTTACACGTGTCTTACTTAATCTTAGCTATTTTTGACCTGTAGCGCCTTAAAGTTAACTGTTTTTCAACACCTCTGGACGGATTATTAAATACCTTTGGGAGGTAAGCAACACCGGTTATGAAATTAGATGAAATCATCACTGAGATTAAGGCCTGTAAATCTGAAAACCCTTTGCGTTTCCGTTTGAAGCGCCTGATGGAATCATTTACAGATCGCCTTTTTCTAACCCTTTTCGACTGTGAAACCCCTGTAAATAAAGAAATTGCAAACCTTGAGGATGAATTCGAGGAGATTCTTCTCTTGTGCGGGTGGGAGGCCAACCCCCCTTGCAGGGATTTGTGGAGAACCTATATGGCAGAGTTGCCCGAAATACTCTGTAAGTTGAAACTCGATGCAGAAGCTATCGCCGAATGTGATCCCGCCTCTAAT
>CAZEQO010000041.1:17747-18512 GCA_964514365.1 uncultured Robiginitalea sp.
TTACCTGGCCTACCCCGGATTTTATGCTACGGCCATATACCGGCTGGCGCACCCTTTTTACCGATACGGTTTGCCATTGCTACCCCGGTTGATGACCGAATACGCCCACAGACAAACCGGGGTCGACATCAACCCCGGAGCCCAAATTGGGACTTCCTTTTTTATAGATCACGCGACAGGGGTAGTCATTGGAGAGACAGCAATCATAAGAAATAACGTAAAAATTTACCAGGGGGTGACCCTTGGAGCCCTCTACGTGGCCAAGGAGCTCCAGAAAACCAAAAGGCACCCAACCATTGAGGACAATGTTACCATTTATGCCAACGCAACCATTTTAGGAGGAAAAACGGTTATCGGTGCAAATTCTGTAATTGGGGGAAATGCCTGGGTCACAGAATCTGTAGCGCCTAATTCGAAGGTGTATCACAAACCAGAAATTCACATAAAAACGGAAGAAGATGTCCTATGATTTGATCGATCTGGTGGGAAAAACTCCGTTGGTACGGTCCAGAAAGCTACTGGTGAAGCCCGGTGTAACCCTTTTGTTTAAGTTAGAAGGGCAAAACCCGGGAGGGAGCGTGAAGGACAGGGCTGCCCTGAATATGATTCGTTCTGCCCTGGAAGCCGGACGGATTACAAAAAGGACGAGGCTGGTAGAAGCTACCAGCGGAAATACAGGAATTGCCCTGGCTATGATTGCGCGCCTGTACGGTATTGAAATAGAACTTATAATGCCTGAGAACGCGACACGGGAACGCGTTCAGA
>CAZEQO010000042.1:0-2983 GCA_964514365.1 uncultured Robiginitalea sp.
GAACGAAAAAAGCCCGCCAATGCTGGCGAGCTTTTCATCCTTAAGTGATCGCGCCAGGATTCGAACCTGGGACCGTCTGCTTAGAAGGCAGATGCTCTATCCAGCTGAGCTACGCGACCTCATTTTGAGCGGCAAATATACAATTAACGCTCAGATCAGACCTAAACTAACGGCCGTAAATTAGTGAAACATTTAATTTTCTGCCGCCTCAATGTACCAGAGAATCGGGTTGTGCGTTATCATTCCAGGTAACACCCCTATTTTATGAAACGTATTTTTTTATCGCTGTTTTGGCTGGCCTTCACCCTTACGGCGTATGCCCAGCAAGAGAGTAAAGAGGATTTGAAAGTCAAAATTTTTACCCCGGAAGAAAGAAATAACCTGCAGCTCTGGTACCATGAAGAAATCCAGCGGATGGGGCTTTCCGAGGAAAAGGAATCCCAGTACAACAGTATTCTGATCTACTATATTGCCAAAATATCCCGCCTGGACGACAAGGACCAGGACCTCTCCAAGGCGGAGTTCGAGAGGCGTTTAAACGAATACCTGAAAAAACAGGATAACGACCTTCGGGAAATCCTGACCGACGAACAATTTACCATCCACAAGGAGATCTATGGGGAATTCCTGAGATCGGCCTACCGGCGATGGGGGATTGAAAAGTAATCCTGGTACTACAAGGCGTTTTCAATAATCTCCTCGACCACTTCGGGGTTTAAAAGGGTGCTGATATCCCCGAGGTTCGAAGTGTCTTTGGAGGCTATTTTTCTTAGGATACGCCTCATAATCTTACCGCTTCTCGTTTTGGGGAGTCCGGATACAAACTGGATTTTGTCCAGTTTGGCGATGGGCCCGATCTGTTCGGTAATTTGCTGATTGATCTCCTTGCTCAGGTTCTCCCGGTTACGCCCCTCCCCCGTTTCCTTCAGGATCACAAAACCATACAAAGCGTTTCCTTTGATATCGTGCGGAAAACCGACAATGGCGGATTCGGCAACAGCCGGGTGTTCATTGATGGAATCCTCAATCGGGGCGGTGCCCAGGTTGTGGCCTGAGACAATAATGACGTCATCGACCCTTCCCGTAATCCGATAGTAGCCCACGGCATCCCGAAGGGCACCGTCCCCCGTAAAGTACTTGTTCTCATAAGCTGAGAAATACGTGTCCCGGTACCGCTCATGGTCCCCCCATATGGTTCGGGCCATGGAAGGCCAGGGAAACTTAATACAAAGCCGGCCGGAAACCTGGTTTCCCGTTAATTCGTGTCCCTCCTCGTCCATAAGGGCGGGTTGGATCCCGATAAAGGGAAGGGTGGCATAGGTTGGGGTCGTCGGGGTGACAAAAGGTATGGGGCTGATCATGATGCCCCCGGTTTCGGTTTGCCACCAGGTATCGACAATGGGGCTTTGTTTTCTGCCCACGTTGTTGTTATACCAGTGCCAGGCTTCTTCATTGATAGGCTCTCCAACTGAACCGAGTACCTTCAGGGAGGAAAGGTCATACTGTTCCACAAATTCCAGGCTTTCCTTGGCCAGGGCCCGGATGGCGGTCGGGGCCGTATAGAACTGGTTGATGCGGTGTTTTTCCACCACCTGCCAGAACCGGCCATAATCCGGGTATGAAGGGACCCCTTCGAACATCACCGTAGTTGCGCCGTTGGCCAGGGGGCCATAAACGATGTAGGAATGTCCCGTAATCCAACCGATGTCGGCCGTACACCAGTACACATCCTCTTCCTTATACTGGAAAATATTTTTGAAGGTATAGGCCGTATAAACCATATAGCCTCCGCAGGTGTGTACCATGCCTTTAGGTTTGCCTGTGGATCCTGAAGTATAAAGGATAAACAGGGGGTCTTCGGCATGCATAATCTCCACCTCGCACTCTTCCGGGGCCTTTTCCAATAAAGGTGCCAACCACAGATCGCGTGTGGGGTGCATGGTAACGGCATTGCCAGTCCTTTTGACGACAAGGACCTTTTCAATACCCGGGCAACTCTCCAGGGCAGAATCCACAATGCTTTTGAGGTCTAAGGTCTTCTTCCCACGGTAGGACCCGTCCGAGGTGATAACCATCTTACAGTCGCAGTCATTGATTCTCGTGGCCAGTGCGGTGGCGGAAAAACCCGCGAATACTACGGAGTGAATGGCCCCGATACGGGCGCAAGCCAGGAGTGCAATGGCCAGTTCCGGGATCATTGGCAGGTAAATGCACACCCGGTCCCCTTTAGTTACGCCTTGCGCTTTGAGGACATTGGCCATCTGGCAGACCCGCCTGTGCAATTCCCGGTAGGTGATGTGCTGCGCTTCCTCTTTGGGGTCATTGGGCTCAAAAAGAAGGGCGGTTTTATCGCCCCTTGTAGCCAGGTGCCGGTCCAGGCAGTTCTCCGTGATATTCAGGCGGGCGCCCTCAAACCAGAGGACCTCCGGCTTTTTAAAATCCCAACTCAGGACGCGGTCCCATTTCCTGCGCCATGAAAAATGTTCCTCGGCTATTTCCTCCCAAAAACCTTCAGGATTCCGAACGGATTTGCGGTAGACCTGAAAGTATTCCTCCAGGTGTTTGATGTGGTAATTACTCATAAAAAAACGGGTTGATCAGTTGCCCCCGCCCATAGCCGGCCAGAGGTTGGATTAAAGGTACTAAAACTATCAGAATGACCGGGTGGGTGCGTTTGTTTCGAACATGATACAGATCAGTGCGTAATTTCCCACTTCTTGAGAAATTTAAATGATCAATACCCCAGGGCCATGCTCACCTCTTTGGAACACACTTCCGATGTTGCCATCTACGCTGAAGGTTTCAGCCGCAGGGAACTCTATTCAAATGCCCTCTGGCAGATGAATGAGATATTGCTGCCCGGGTATTGCCAGAAGGCCGAACACTATGACTGCCTGCTGCGCGTACATGTTCGTGCACCCGACCCCACGGCCCTGCTGATCGATTTCCTGTCGGAGGCACTGGCCCTGACCTATATACAGAA
>CAZEQO010000042.1:2993-18009 GCA_964514365.1 uncultured Robiginitalea sp.
CTTCGATGTTATGGGAGCCACAGAACTAAGGGCCCGGTTGTATGGACACTGGTACGGTCACCTGGAGAATGAGATCAAGGCAGTCACCTACCACGAAGCCCTTGTTTCCCAGGACCATTCTGGCAGGTGGGCCACCCCTGTTTTATTCGACCTCTGATGAAAAAAGCACGAAAATCCGACATCCTGTCCCTGAGTCCCTACCTCTGGGAAATCCCCCGGACCTTTAAACCGGGGATGCGTGTCCCGGCGCGCATCATCGCAGAGGAATCCCTCCTGGACGAAATTATTGGAGATCGCTCGCTTCAGCAGCTTGTAAATGTAACCACACTTCCCGGTATCGTAAAGGCAGCCTTTGTGATGCCGGATGTACATGAAGGGTACGGATTCCCCATCGGAGGGGTGGCTGCCACAGAATATCCCGGGGGGGCTATCTCCCCAGGGGGGATTGGATACGACATCAACTGCGGGGTACGTTTGTTGCTGAGTCCGCTTCAAGAGTCCGAGGTGCGACCCCGCATCCCGGCCCTTGTCAAAGAATTATTCGCACAGATCCCCTCGGGAATGGGCACCCCGGGACGTTTTGTAGTTACGGAAGCTGAAATGGAGACCGTACTTCGCACCGGCTCCGAATGGGCGGTGGACAGTGGGTACGGCAGTAAAAAGGACCTGGAATTCACCGAAAGCCAGGGGCGGCTGCCCGGTGCCCTGCCGGAAAAGGTTTCCCAACGGGCCCGGCAACGCGGCAGGGACCAATTGGGTACCATCGGGTCCGGGAACCATTTTGTGGAAGTAGGCTATGTAGACCGCATTCTGGATCCGGAGACAGCCCGGGGATATGGTATTTCCGAAGGACAGGTAACCGTGCTTATCCATACGGGTTCCCGAGGGCTGGGCCACCAGGTCGCAACGGATTACATCAAAGTAATGATGGAGGCCATGCCCCGTTACGAAATTTCATTGCCCGACCGGGAACTCGCCTGTGTGCCCTTCGATTCGCCGGAGGGACAGGACTATTTCGGGGCCATGTGTGCTGCAGCCAATTTTGCATGGTGCAACCGGCAGCTCGTCTCCTGGGAGGTCCGTGAAGCCTGGAAAACCATCTTCGGGGAAGGGGCTGTCCTCCCGGAACTCCTCTATGACGTCGCCCACAATATCGCCAAGGTGGAAACCCACCAGATAAAGGGAAACCCAAAAAAATTGATCGTCCACCGCAAGGGGGCTACCCGGGCTTTCGGACCCTGGCATACCGGGATCCCGGATGCGCACAAACCCTATGGTCAGGCAGTACTCATCCCCGGGAGCATGGGCACCAGTTCCTATGTGCTGGCCGGGGCAGAGGCCAGCAGCGAAGTGGCTTTTGGTTCCTGTTGCCACGGTGCCGGCAGGAGGCTCTCGCGAACCGCGGCGAAAAAGCAGGTCAATGCCCCGGTGCTCAAAGAAGCACTTGAGAGCGAAGGTATTTATTTGGAAGCCTCCTATCGCCGGATTGCAGAAGAAGCCCCCATCGCCTACAAGGATGTGGACATTGTGGTGCACTCTGTGAGCCAGGCGGGAATCGTCCGGCCGGTAGCGCAATTAAGGCCCCTGGCGGCCATGAAAGGGTAGCAGGATCGAATGTCCCAACACTTTCACGGAAACACCACTACGGCACCCGCAGCATCCCTCCGGATACCAGCCAGCAGAAGGAATTGCAGAAATTTGTAAAATTTGCGAATGCTGATTTATTCCCCGGGGGAATCCCTTAAGCCGTTCCAGGCAAGGGCAGCAGGGCCGAGGACCGCCTCCTCGCTGCTGTAGCCAGAGGTCAATACGTCAATCTTGCCGCGATAGGCCGTAAAAAGTCGGGATTCCATACTAAGGCGAATCGGATCTAAAAGCAGGTCCCCGGCCTTGCTGAGTCCCCCGGAGATCACAAAGGCCTGGGGATCCAAATGCGCAGCGGTATCTGCCATTTTGATTCCGAGTATGTTCCCGGTAAATTCAAACGCCTTTATGGCAATGGGATCTCCCTGAAGTGCGGCTTTTGAAATGGTCAAACCCTCCAGGTCATCAAAGGAATAACCGGAAAGTACAGAATCGGCTTCTTCTTCTGCAATAAGTTCCATTACCGTCCTGCGTATGCCGGTGACCGAAGCATAGGTCTCCAGACATCCCCTGAGTCCGCATTTGCATTGCCGGCCCTCCGGGAACACATTTACATGCCCGATTTCCCCGGCCATGCCGCGACTTCCGGTAAGCAACTTTCCGTGGCTGACAATGCCGCTCCCCAGGCCAGTGCCCAGGGTAAGGGTGACAAAATGATCCAGCCCCCTGGCCACGCCAAAGGATTTTTCCCCAAGGGCTGCGGCATTGGCATCATTGGTCAGAAAGGCCGGGAGGTCCCAGTACCCGGTAAGCGCCTGCAACAGGGGCACGCTGCTTCCCCAGTCGAAGTTTGGCGGGTTTTCCATTTTACCGGTTAACGAACTCGCATTGGGTGCCCCAACGCCCATGGCGAGCGGGGTTGAACCCAGCTCTTCTTTCCAGGCCTTGAAAAGGGCTGCGATCCGGTCGACAAAATCTGAAAAAGGACCCATCGCGCCCGTTTTAAAAACGGCTGTCCTGAAGATTTGTCCCTGTTCGCCCACCAGGCCAACTTTGGTCAGGGTGCCCCCCAGGTCGATGGCCAGTACCTTATCTTCCCCTGTTGTATCCCGGGGGCTGTTTTCTTCAGATCCTGCCATGTGCCTTGTTTTCTTGTTTAGGTTAACTTATTAAAACTCCAATTCCAGGCCGATCGGGCAATGATCCGAACCCATGACCTGATCGAAAATAATAACGTCCTTTACCTGAGGGTTTAATTCAGGGCTGATCAGGAAATAATCGATGCGCCAGCCTGTATTCCGCTCCCGCGCTTTGAACCGATAACTCCAATAGGTATAAGCGACTTTTTCAGGATTTCGCTTCCGAAAAATATCGACCAGGCCGGAGTCCAGCAACCTGTCCAGGGCGTCGATCTCAATTTGGGTATATCCCGCCGTTTTATTGTAATTGGATTTATCATTCTTCAGATCAATCGGCCTGTGGGCTACATTCATGTCGCCACAGAGTACGAACGGTTTCTGAGATTGTATTTTTTTTAAGTACCTCAGAAATGCGGCATCCCATTCCTGACGGTATTCCAGTCGGCTGAGTCCCTGACCGGAATTGGGTACATAAACATTCACCAGAAAAAAACGATCGAATTCGGCGCATTGGACCCGACCTTCGGGCACAAAGGGTTCTTCCCCAAGGGCCGTGGTTACGGAAAGTGCTGATTTTCGAGATAAAATAGCAGTTCCGGAATACCCTTTCTTTTCAGCCGGATTGATGTAGATCGAATAATCGGATAAGGGCTCCAGGACCTCCCGGACTATTTTCTCATCCGCCTTTATTTCCTGAAGGCAGAGGATATCCGGGTCGAGTTCCTGTACAATTTCGACAAAGTTTTTATTGGTAATCGCGCGAATCCCATTGATGTTCCATGATATGATATGCATCGGGCAGGTCTTTAGAACTCAAAAATACACGAAGTAAGGCCTTAAAAGAAAGTACGTGCGGCAGATTTCCAAACCTTTTACCCCAAACGCATTCCCGTCATCGGGTTATCATCCCTGCCGGCGCTTTGCGGTCCAGTCCTCAATTTGTATTCGATATACGATGGGCATATCCTTTGAATCAGATTTGCTTGAAAACTCATTGATGAAATCTGAGGGTTGAATCCCTTGTTTTACAAGCACCTTTCGCACGCCTTCACAGAACTGTTTCAGCTGGAATTTGGCATCCAGCTGGCTTAATTCTTCAAATTTACCATGGATGAGCACGGAGCGCCACCACATCATGCCCTCTTTGTGGTATACTAAAAGTGAAACCTGGGGGTTTTCCCTTAGGGAAGCAATCTTATGCCCTTCTGTGGTATAGCTGATGATGGCTTCGTTTTCCCTGTCGTAATAGTAGGTGATGGGCACCACATAAGGCGTTTGGTAAGCAATATACCCGAGGCTCCCCACACAGTGATCGGAAAGCAATTTGTGGACCAGGCCTTCGCCGAGATCCTGTATGGTCCCGGTATCCAGAAATTTGTTTTTTGGTGTTTCCATGAGCGCTCAGTTATCGATTTGTGACCCATTTGTTTTACGGCTGATCCACAAGACTGAAACAGAAGATGTCAAGATCAGCAATAAAAATAGGTTGGCCCTCTTAAAGCTCAAATGATTTTCATCATAACACCAAATATTTATGACTGGTAACGGTTTTTGATCCCGGAAGTTCCAGAAAGGCCCTCCCCCGCCCTATTACAAGATACAGCTCCACCACGCAACCTCATTTCGGTTGGCCATTCTTGTTTTTCGATTTTCAGGCCATCACCGGGAAACTATTGGCACAAAAAAGTAGGTGCCAAAGGCATTCCCAGTCATGCGATGCCCCTTTAGAAATGTTTGATTTATTCAGGCGTTCAATCCGATAGTCATAATTACCTCCGAATCCTGCGGACATGATCCGGATCATGGAAAAACCGAAACGCGGGGTGTATCTTCATTGAAAATTCAGTTTATGAATGGTTCGTTGGTACTTGGCAAGGTCGGGGGCATCAGGATTGAGATTCACTGGACCTTCACCCTCCTGCTCCTCTGGGTATTGTTCTCCACCCTGAAGCAGGGCGGGGATATGGCCATGGTATTGTTCAACATCACTTTGATCTTCGTCCTCTTCCTTTGCGTGGTCCTGCATGAACTGGGCCATTCCTACATGGCGCACCGCTTTGGGATCCCCACCCGGGCCATAACCCTGCTGCCCATCGGGGGGGTGGCATCCCTCGATAAGATGCCGGAAGAGCCTCAGCGGGAACTGGCTGTGGCCCTGGCAGGGCCAGCCGTAAACGTGATAATTGCCCTGCTGTTGTTGCTCGTTGTCCCCTTAAATGCCTATAAGGATTTTACCACAGAACAATGGGAGCAATTCTTTGCTGCACCCTCGCGGGAAGCCTTTCTGATATACCTCTTAATGGCTAATATTTTGTTGGTGGTCTTCAACCTGATCCCGGCTTTCCCCATGGACGGGGGGCGGGTGCTTCGGGCATTACTCGGATTTTCATATAACAGGGCCAGGGCCACAGATATCGCAGCCCGCCTGGGCCAGGGGCTCTCCTTTATATTCCTGATCCTCGGCCTGTTGTTCAACCCATTCCTGGTCATTATTGCAATCTTTATCTTTTTCGGGGCCTATGCGGAAAACAAGATGGTTCAGCAGAATTACCAGCTCCGGGGCCACAAGGTCCGGGAGGCACTCCTTACGGACCTGACCCTGCTCCACCCTGAGGATCCGTTGGAGAAGGCCATTGAAACCATTCTGAAAGGAACTGAGAAGGATTTTATCGTGGTCCGGGGGAATAAGCCCATCGGGATCCTTCCAAACAAGACCATCCTCGAATACGCCCAAGTGCCGCAGCGGCCAATAGGCGAACTGATAAAAACTTCGTTTCCTTCCGTAGGGCCGGATTCAGGTTTGGAGAAAGCCATAGAAATCATGGGGCGTCATCAGCAAAAATTCCTCCCGGTTCTGGAGGGGGAATCCATTATAGGGGCCATCAGCAGTGAGAATATCAGTGAGTTTATTCTGCTCAAGGCCGGCCTTACTCCCCAGGCCACTTAACCCCGGCTACCCGAATCATCCAAATTGATGCAAATCATTTCAGTTTACCCTTATCCATCCTTAATTTGTATGTAGCTCCCCTGCCAATGGGGTCCTAAAAATAAAATTCTTAAATCATGATGCTTCCTCTAACCAAGAATTCTGAAGTAGAGATTCCCATCGGGAAGCTATCCCTTAAAGGGAAGTTCTCCATGCCCGAAAAAGCGTATGGCATCGTACTTTTTTCCCATGGCAGCGGCAGCAGCCGTAATAGTCCAAGGAACAACTTCGTGGCAAAAGTGTTTCAGCAGCAGGGCCTGGCCACCCTGCTTTTCGACCTGTTGACCGAAGAAGAAGACAGGGTATACGAAAACAGGTTCAACATCGGCTTGCTTACCCGCAGGCTCATCGCCGCAACAGACTGGGTGATGGTCTATACCCATGGCCGGAAGCTTCCCATTGGATATTTCGGGGCCAGCACAGGGGCAGCATCTGCCCTGAGGGCAGCTGCGCATTTCAAAGAAAAGATACAGGCCGTAGTGTCCCGTGGAGGACGTCCGGACCTGGCCATGCAGGACCTTCCAGGGGTAACGGCACCCACGCTCCTCCTGGTAGGGAGTCTGGACCTCCCCGTTATTGACTTGAACCAGGAAGCACTGGAAAAAATGCAGACCCACAGCAAACTCCAGATCATTCCCGGGGCCACCCATCTGTTTGGGGAACCCGGAAAACTCCAAAGGGTGGCTGAATTGTCCGCCCAGTGGTTTGTAGAGCACTTCCAAAAAGAAAAAGCCCATGTTTCCTGACCGTACAGCCGCAGGCCATCTCCTGGCCGCCGAGTTACTCAAATACCGGGGGCATCCCGTGGTGGTTATTGCCATCCCAAGGGGAGGACTTCCCCTTGGGGCAGTTGTTGCAAAAACCCTGAATGCCCCAATGGACGTGGCCCTTACGAAAAAAATCGGGCACCCCTTCAACAAGGAATACGCTATTGGGGCGGTAAGCCGAAATCAAATCGTGGTGAGCCAACCTGAGGGCATTTCACAGGAATATATCGATGCAGAAACAAGGCGGCTCCGGCAATCCCTGGAGGAGCGTCACAATATGTTCCACAGGAAGAAAAACCCGGTACCCCTCAAAGGCAAACAGGTGATTGTAGTCGATGACGGCATTGCCACGGGAAATACCCTGAGGGTTACCGTAGCCCTTATTTCCTCAGAAGCCCCGGACAAGATCATCGTGGCCATTCCCGTAGCCCCGCCAGAGGCCGTCAGGCGATTGGAAGCCATGCCTGAGGTGGATGAGGTCATCTGCCTGGAAACCCCCGGTAATTTCAGGGCCGTCGGACAGTTCTACAAGGATTTCGGTACCGTAACAGACCAGGAAGCCCTCGGCATTTTTGAAAGTGTCAACTTCCTGAAGGAAGCTTAAGGGCCATGGGTTATCCCTTCGGGGCATATACCGGAAGTTGATAATGAGCTCCTCAATGTACCCCGAAGGTCACTTTTGCATGGACCCGGTACTGCTGTAGTTTGTTGTCCTTACCGTAACCTGCATGTCTTTTATTTACACAGATTTAACCTCCTTTATGAACTTGGCTTGTGTTTTAATTAAAATTGAACATAGAGGATAAAATGACCGGGATGCCCTTAAACAATTGTACCAGCATTACGGAACCCAGGGAGAAAAGCAGGGCGATCGCCAGGAAGCCCCATTGTATGGTTTCCAGCTGCAGTACAGCAGCCACAGGGGGTATCAGGTAGGCAGTTGCGGTCAGGCCAACAGAAACAAGAATCGCACCCCACACATAAGGATTTGAAGTGATTTCATTCCTGAAAAAAGAGGTGCCCCTGTCCGTAAGGTTAAACACATGCAAGAGCTGGGCCCCCACCAGGGTATAAAAGGCCAAATTATTGATACGCCCGGCAGGCAGTTCGAGGCCGTATTTTCCGTACAATACCACCCCTAGCACGGATATACTGATAGCCAGGCCGTTCAGGAGTATACGGACCCAGTCTGCCTTTTTCAGGATTGGGTCTTTCGGGTTCCCGGGAGTGCGGTCCATAATATCATCGGGGCCCCTGCCCAAACCCAGCGCAAGGGCCGGAAACACATCGGTCACCAGGTTGAGAAAAAGGATTTGAAGGGGTAGCAAAGGAGCAGGCAGGTTTCCCAGTGCCGCTGCTGCCACGGCCAGGATTTCAGCCAGGTTGCAGGAAAGGAGGTATAAAACGAATTGCCTGATATTGCGGAAAACCACCCTGCCCTGCCGAATGGCGAGCTCAATGGCACCGAAAGAATCATCCTTGAGGATCACGTCGGAAGCCTCCCTGGCCGCCTCCGTTCCCCGGATCCCCATGGCGATACCGATATCCGCCTTTTTAAGGGCCGGGACGTCATTGATCCCATCCCCTATCATGCCGACAATATGCCCTTCCTCCTGATAGCGAGAAACCAGGTCGAGTTTTTCCTCTGGTAGCACCCGGGCAAACACCCGCGCCCGGGCAAGGTCGTTTTCTTTGTGGGAACTGCCACCGATGAAAACGGTAGATTCCCCATTTGCCGATTCCACGAGCCCAACTTCCTCTGAAATCCTCAGGGCGGTCTGGGGGTGGTCCCCCGTTACCATAATCACCCGGATACCGGCATTCCTGTACACTTCAAAGACGGGCCGGATATCTTTCCGTGGAGGATCCATAAACCCGATAACCCCGAGGAAAACGAGGTCATCCGTAAGGGCACCTTCAACGGGCTTTTCGGTAGAGGTTTTAAAGGCGAAAGCGAGGGTTCGCAACCCTGTGACAGCCAGACGGTCTACCACTTCGCCCCATGCCTTTTTCTCAGTAAAGGGTACCTCACCCCCAGGGCCCATAATATGGGAAGAATGCTCTACAAGTACCTCAAAGGCCCCCTTGACGTGGACCACAAAACTATCCTTGTCCTTGTGAACGGTGGCCATGAGTTTCCTTTGGGCGTCAAATGGAAGCTCCCAAACCTCTGGAAAACGAAGCCTGAGTTCCCCTGTATTAAAACCTGCCTCCCGGGCAAAATCAAAAAGCGCGACCTCCAGGGAATCTCCATTCTGTCCCTGCTGGTCCGGCTTCACATTGTTGCAGAGGACGGCCGTGTGCATCAACAGGTCGAAAACCAGATCTGCCCCCGGTTTGGGAAGTGCCTCCATAGTTTTCGCGGATACCCCGTCATGTACCTTTATTGCCTGCCCGTACCGAAGGCTGTGTACCCGAAGGGCATCCTCGGTAAGGGTTCCCGTTTTGTCGGTAAGGATGATATCTGTCGCCCCCAGGGTCTGGATAGCCTCCAGGTCCTTTACAACTACCTGCTTACGCGAGAGCCTGAACATGCCCCTTGCCAGCGCAATGGTCGCCACGATGGGGAGTCCCTCCGGGATTGCGGCCACAGCCAGGGCAAGGGAGGTTTCCAGCATATGCCCCCAGGGGGCACCCCTGAGAACACCGGCAATCAAAATAATGACTGTAAGGGCCGCCGTGAGCCAGATCAGTCGTACGGTAAGGGCCTTTAATTTCTTTTCAAGGGGGGTACTGGGTGCTTTGGATTCAATACCCAACTGCTGTATTTTACCCAGTTCTGTCCGGGGTCCGGTTGCCGTGACCAGGCCCTTCGCCCTGCCAGTCATCACCGCAGTCCCTTTATAGAGCATATTGGTGCGTTTTCCAAGAGGGGTATCCGTGGGGAGGGTCTCCTCCTGTTTCCAGGCAGGGACGCTCTCCCCTGTCAGGGCGGACTCCTTGACGCTGAGCTCTTCAGCCTCAAACAGCCGGAGGTCTGCGGGAACGATATCCCCGGGCGACAACAGCACCAGGTCCCCCGGTACCAGTTCCGATATCTTCACTGAGCGGGTTTTACCGGAACGCACCAGATGCGTACGCGATTGCCCCAGTTTACGAAGGGCTTCCAGGGTGCGATAGGCCCTTGACTCCATAAAAAACCCTATAGTGGCGGTAATCACGATCACCACCAGGATGGCTGTCCCCTGCCAGGATTCATTGAAGATATACGCCAGAAGGGCGGCACCCAACAATATAAGTATCACCGGATCCACGAGCTGGTTCAGGAGGATCCGCAGGGACCCTGGAGGTTTTTCTTTTGGGATTTCGTTATATCCCGTTTCCCTGATCCGGGCAGCCGCCTGTGCTTCTGTCAGCCCTTTATCCAGGTCTGCCTCCAGGCGTGCCACCAGCTGCTCCGGGTAAAGGCTGTGCGCTTCTGCATCGGGATTTATGGCATTACGGGTCATGTGATCAGGAGGTTGAAGTCAAAAAAAGCGGACCCCGCTTAGCAAAGCGGGATCCATATCTGCCATGCTTCGGCCCGTCCTTCAATACCGGAAAAGGGCCGCTGCCGCTGTGTTGTCACCGGGCATGTCCCCGGGTTGCATTTCATATACATTGCCACCTTGTTGCAGGGTGAGGAGCAGGGCAAGGTTTACCAGCGATTCCACTTCCGGTGCAGGCGCTTCAACAGTTTTCATTTCCAGGGAATCCTGATCAAACGTCCCCCAACGTTCTGTTCCCGGGGCTATAAACAAAGTGTCGATCCGGCCCCCAACTCCGGCTTCAAGTATTTTATTCAATTGGGTGGTGGCCTTCCCGGTTCCGTGAAACTGTTCAAAATTTTCCCATTTGGTTTTTTTATTGCGCTCGGAAATGGGTTCGATAATTTCGGCAGCCATTTCCCACAAGGCCGCATCCGATACCTCTGACAGATTGGCCGTCAGGGTTTCCTCCAGGATGTTTGGATACGAACTGGCCTCCCTGTAAATCGCGGCCAGATAATCCACGGAGGCGATCAAAAGGGGGGATTTCTGATCCAAAAGGGGGTCTAATCCCTTGTCCACACTCCTGAAAAATCGAAGGATTTCATTTTTTCGGGCCCAGTCAGACTCCGCATGTCCATGATAACCGGACTTCCCGGTACCCTTGGGCTGGCTCCTGACCTGCAGGCTTTTCTGCTTGTAGTCATACCCCACCCGGTCTTCTTTCTGATCTGGTATTTGGTCGCCCACCGAGATCTCCTCCATACCTTCCCGGGAAGCGAGGAACAGACGGATCCGCTCCAGTTCAAGGGAGAGCAGGTAAAATGCCCCGGTTTCAGTAAACTGTTTAATCATGGGGACGAGGTAAAAACGATCCCCGATAGTATACTGGGAATCAAAAGAAATGGGCACCCTGAAAAATTTAAACCAATCGCCTGATGCAAAAATGGCGAGGCCCTCGGATTGCTCCCTCCAAAATGAACTATCGAGGCGGAGTTCTTCAATGGGGTTAAGGCGCTTCTCGATTTGCTCCGGCTCCCATCCGAGTTCGCCGAGATCCTTGCGTATTTTGCGGAGTTCCACGTCCAGGGCCTTTGCGTCCAAACCCTGCAAGACATTTTCACCGGCGGTATGGGTGGGGATGTATATGGAAATACAATGGGTTTCCCGGGTATTGATAAGGGTTTGAAGGTCTGTTTCCGTGATACTATCCATGTTGGTATAGTTTTGTGATGTTGTGATCATTGGGAGTGTTTTTAAGTTCTTACATGTATTTTAAAAGCCATGGTAAAAAATAAGGAACCCAACGGGTTTGTGAAATGACCTGAATCAGTAGGGCTGCCAACACGTAGTAAAAAATGGCGGCAGTTTTCCCGTCTTGCTTTATCAGTTCCGGATTCCGGGTTTTAAAAAGCCTCCTTGTTTGCGAAGGCTTTTTGATAGCAGAAGGGGTAAAGAGCATTCTGCTGAAACTTCGGGGGAGTGAAAAATGGAAGGTGGGGTACGCTTTTATCGCCCCGGTAGATTTTAAGTTTAGGGTGTTGCCCTTGTTGAGGGGAATTAGGATTTAGTGGATGATTCCGAAAGTCCCGGCCTGGAAGAAACGGTGGCAGAGGCATCCCTCGATAATAAGACTTCCCTGAACCTTTTTGGGCAGGGCCCGGCTGCTTCCAACATTGCTGTACGGAATCCAGAACTCATGGATGATGAAAGAATCAGTGAACCACAATTACAAAGTGATGATTTCCTGAGGCTTCAGACCGCTGCGGAGTCCGTGTTTAATGTCGCTATTGGATACGAATACGAGATCAGCGAATCCTTATCTACCTTAGGCGGAATTCGGAGCGACATGTCCTGTTACTATGGCGACCTCAACGACAATTACCAAGACCACTTTTAAAGTAGTTTCGGGTTGCTGCCCCGGTATACATTTTACTTCAAAAAATTCAATTTAAATGAAAATCCGGGGGCAGATAATTAAGAAGCAGTTCCTCTTCCTCATTCCTCATGCCAGCTCTTCAAAGGAAGCGGAAATCTCGTAACGGTAACTTACTTCTCAAATTGATTTTCGCTACGCTTTTTCAGCCAAAAAAGTATTATTTTTGTCCTTTGTATTCAAGAACAAAAATTGATGATATGAAGGCGTTTTCATTTTTCAAATTTGGCAGGATTTCAATGACCCTGCTCCCAGGCCTCGTGGTTTTGCTCCTTATGGGCTGCTATCCGGACCAACCTGAATTCGTGGAGGAATACGATGTAGTGTACACGAATTATTCCCCTGACTACGACTTTAATTCCGACTATACGTATTCGCTTCCGGATCGGGTACTGCTTATCGATGAGGATCGGGATCCGTCGAATGATCCCCCGGAGTTTATCGAAGATCAGTTCAGCGATGCTATCCTCGACAATCTCAGACAAAATTTTAATGCCCGGGGATGGACGGAAGTTGACGAGGACGATGATCCGGAACGGATAATCCTGGCCTCTGCCTTTGACACTACATTCGCTTATTTCTATAACCCCGGGTATTGGTGCTGGTATTATCCCTGCTGGGGTTGGGGATATCCCGGTTATTCTCCGGGCTATGTGACCGGATATAAAACGGGAACCGTCCTGGTACAAATGACGGATCCGAACGGCGTAGAGAACAACGAAATTCCCGTTATCTGGACCGGTACGTTGAACGGACTGCTTCAGGGCAGCGATGCAAATATCATAGGCCGTATTGACCGAAACCTCGACCAGGCCTTTGACCAACCTCCATTTGCCAACAATTAAAAGCAAAATTCTATGAAAACTCGATTTACAACTACGATGCTTTTATTGGTGTTCACGATAACATCCTATGCACAATCCAGGTTTGCCGTTACTTACAGCGTGGCCTTTCCCACCGGAGAAACTTCGGACTATTTTGGATCGGCAAGCTGGAGGGGGGTCGGTCTTGATTATTCCTATCTGATTAAAGAAAATTTTGGTATTGGTTTCAGCACGGGATGGCAGGTTTTTAACGAAGACGCTGGTTACGTGACGGAAACCACCGGAACGGAAACCGTCTCAGGATTCCGCTACAACTACCTCAACAGTTTTCCCTTGTTTGGGACAGGTACGTATTATTTTAACTCCTCGGGAAAGGTGGAACCCTATACCTCCCTGGGTATCGGGCTGGTCTACAACCGCTTTGAACGAGATATTGGGTTATTCACCGATGAGAACACGGCCTGGCAGTTCGGACTTCGTCCGGAAGTGGGGCTGGATTACCAATTCAGCTATGGCGTAGGCCTACGCGCTGCGGTGCGATACCAGTACGTGGCCTCGGGGAGCGATGTCCCCAGTCTGCCTTTCTTCTCAGTGAATGTGGGCCTGGTCTGGAAGAATTGACGTACCCGAAACAAAATGAAAGAACCGCTTCCCTATTAAGGAAGCGGTTTTTTTGTTTCGCTTAAAATCCAAGTCCCCATAGCATTCTGGAAAATCCTCCAAATTCCGTTAATATTGTATTCCACACATGATATCTTAAATCTATGCCACGATTTATTCCGGCCTTATGCACTGTACTGATGATTACCGTGAACTGTAAAGGACCTTCCCCAGAATCTGTTAAGGACGCCGTCCAGGAAACGGCAGAACAAACTGAACCGGATACCCCTTTTTATTTAGGCACATACACAGATGGGGAGAGTCAGGGGATTTACCAATACAGTTTATCTGCAGACGGCACACTCTCAAAAACAGGTCTTGTGGCAAAGGCTGAAAACCCTTCCTTCCTTGCCCTCTCCCCTGACGGGCGCTATCTGCTGAGCGTCAATGAAGTCAGCAATGACGACCAGACCGGCTTTGTCAGCTTATTTCGTATAGGAAAAGATACCCTCACATTTTTGGATCAAAAACCAACTGGCGGTGCCCATCCCTGCCACGTCGCAGTAAATCCGGAAGGTTATGTGCTGGTCGCCAACTACAGTGGCGGGAATATGGGCCTTTTGAAAATTGAGGGTGACGGAAAACTGTCAGACCTGCTGGACGTACAACAGCACGAGGGAAGCGGGCAGCACCCCAGGCAGGAAGGCCCTCACGCCCACTCCGGCTGGTTTACAGAAGACGAAGGGCTTATCTCGGTAGACCTGGGGACCAATCAGCTGTGGTTCTCAGAAATCGAAACAGAATCGCAAAAGTTTAAACCCGGGGAGCCCCAGACCTTTTCTTTGGAGCCCGGTGCGGGGCCCAGACATTTGACTTTCCATCCCCAAAACCGTTGGATCTACGTGGTTAATGAACTCAGCTCTTCTGTATCCCTTTTAAAAAAGGATCCTGAAACCGGAACGCTCAAAATAACCCAGACGATTTCGACCTTACCCGGGGATTTCGACGCAGACAATACATGCGCGGATATCCACATCTCTTCCGACGGGAAATTCGTGTATGCCTCCAACAGGGGGCACAACAGTATCGTTGTATATTCCGCGGACCCTGAAACGGGGGAACTCAAACTCCTGGCACATGAACCCACCCGTGGGGAAACGCCCAGGAATTTCAGCCTCTCTCCCGGGGACAGGTTTTTATTGGCAGCCAACCAAAGGACAAATTCCCTTGTGTCTTTCCAAAGGGACGCAGACACTGGATTGCTAAACTATGTGGACCAGGTAGAGGCCCCGGCACCTGTTTGTATTCTCTTCAACCCCGGCCCTTAACACTGTTCTGGCGCTGAAGGCCAGGACCCGTTAAACCAATAAAGCCGTCTCGCATAACGCAGGAATACAATCCGTTTTTACCCCTACTCAAAAAAAGAATGTATTTTCAAAATATAATTCGCATGCGACTATAAAGCATCCCTATGAATTTGTGTATTACCAGGTCCCAGAAATTCGCTTATTCCGAAACCTTTATCAGGGATCAGATCTCCGGACTTAAAAAACGTAGTACTGTTTATACCCTGCACAGCGGACGCTATCCCGAACGGGAGGAGGATGGTACACTTTTGAGCCCCTGGCCCTTCTGGTTCGCCCATAAGGGGTTCAAGTTACTCGTAGGCCGCAACAACTACTTTAGCGATTATGGTGTCAAAAAATACCTCAG
>CAZEQO010000043.1:0-17602 GCA_964514365.1 uncultured Robiginitalea sp.
GAATCGCCGTCAAAGGTTCGGTGGTAAAGGTGGTACTGGGACAGGTAATATTCGGCTGATTGAAAAAGAACAATGTAATGGTCACATAAATGGTGGTATTGGCCGGAAGACCCAATGGAGGGGTATAGGAAGAACCACTTGCAAATTGTGAGCTTAAAATATCGTCCCCTCCCGGCGTAGTGCCCAACGTTATATTGTACGAAGGCACCCCATCCACAGATTCCCAGTCAATGGTGGCATCCAATGGGACATTGGTGGCGCCATCGGCCGGGAACACCATATCAGGGCACTCCTGCGCATAGGTGGATAGGCCCATTATTAGGGCAAAGAATATATATATTCTGTTTAGCATTCACGTGATTATGTGCATCCCACAAGATACTACAAATCACGTTTCTTCAATAATGCGTAGGATAAATAGATGAAAACGGCTGTCCAAACGATGACGATCAGAAACTCGTACCAATACACATGATAATCGAATTTCATGTTCTCCCCGATCTGTTGACCGATGTTTTGTACTGCAGAGAGCCTTGTAAACGGTTCTTTGATCATGTTGCCCATCGATTCCAATGGAAAAAAGCGTTTGACCGATTTGGCGGCTTCCCAGCTCATCACCTTCCAGCCCAATAGACCAAACACGACTTGCTCCAATATGGTCCAGAGGATGAGGAATCCTAGGGCAAATGCTGAACGTTTGACCAAAATCCCCAAGAAGAGACAGAAGGAAAAAAAGGCAACTAATTTAAAAAAGAATGCAGGCAAAAATTCCATATCGGAGAAGATGATGGAAACTTCATTATAGTCGGAATATACCAGACCGAGAATCATGGAAACCACAAACACAAATACCGTGGAAATCAACGCAAAGGAAATCACGGTAAGCACCTTGGACAGGATAAACTCCTTTTTGGACAACCCATCGATAAGGTTTTGTTTGATGGTCTTGTTGCTGTATTCGTTGGACATCATGGATACGATGACAATCGCCAAAAACAGTTTGAACAATGCTGTGACAAAAGTGTTAAAGTGCCAGATATACGGAAAATTAAAAATCCCCTGATCTGCCAGGTGGAATTCTATGGGCCCGATATCAAATTTAATGGCCGCTATTAGGGCAATGGAGGTCAGCAGCACAAAATAGGCGATAATGAGGAATCGGCTGGAGCGGCTGTTCCAGAGTTTGATGTATTCTATTTGCAGAAGTCGTTTCATGCTTGGTGCTGAGGGCTGGTTTATGTGGCCTGGTTATTGGTGAGGGTGAGGAACTGTTGTTCCAGACTTTCTTTGCGTTTGACCAGGTGTGTAAGGGTAATCTGCGCGTCAAAACAACGGCGATTCAGGGTGTCGGCCTCCAGGGGGGTATCCAGATACCCGATGAGCATATCGTTTTCCCGATCGATCCGCATAAACTCCTCACTGCTTTCCAGGACATTTTCAAGGGCTTGCATATCTGTGGCCCGAAGCTCGAAAAACCCATGACTGGCCAGCATCCCGTCTACCGTACCGTCATATAGATTTTCTCCTTTCCTGAGGATGACCACATGAGAACATACTTTCTCAACTTCATCCAGCAGGTGTGAGGCCAACAATATGGTCGTGCCTTCTGAGGCTATTTTTTTTATCAGCTCCCGGATCTGATGAATCCCCTGTGGATCGAGGCCATTGGTCGGCTCATCGAGAATGAGTATTTCAGGGTTGTTGAGGAGGGCGGACGCAATCGCCAGCCGTTGCTTCATCCCCAGGGAAAAAGTCTTGAATTTACTGTCTTTTCGTTCCCACAGGCCTACCATGGTCAGCTTTTCTTCAATCCGGGAATTGGGTACCTCCTTGATCTTACAAACCAGTTTCAGATTCTCGACCGCCGTCATATACGGATAGAAATTGGGTCGTTCGATAATGGCGCCTACTTTCTTGAGCGCCTCATGTGTGGAGGAGGCACCATCAAACCAGCTAAAGGAGCCGGAAGTGGCATTGACCACATTCAGCACGATACCCAGGGTGGTCGATTTGCCACTCCCGTTGGGTCCAAGGATACCGTAGACATTCCCTTTCTCTATGGTAAATGAAAGGTTTTTTACGGCCGTGAGGTGTCCGAATTTTTTGGTCAGGTTGGTGACGGTAAGGATTGTTTGCAAATGGAATGTTTTTATCAGACAGTTCCTATACTTGACGAGATAATACGTAATTTGTTACATTAAATGCTAAAAACAGGTGTATGCCCCAGGATCCCGTTATCTCAAAAAAGAAACCGGCCTACCCGGTGAGTCCCGATCTGGATGCCTATCTGGACACCTATAACCGAAAGATTGAAATTCCGATTTTCTATGAAGATCTTTTGCGTTTTTCAGGATCTGTTGTGGTCTATGATACCAAAGGGGAGGATTCCCTTTGGGTGCGCGTTTTTTACTCGGATTCTGAGCGACAGGAGATCGACGAGAGCCTCAAACGCGTTTACTCCATCCTGCATTCTGACGGGAGTAACCTTATTTTTGAGTTCCTGAACGTGGACGCCGTGGATTTCTGCACTTTTGGGAATTCAAAGCCTTTCAGAATACGGATACGGAATATCCTCAACGATAACTTTACCTATTTCTACGTCAAAAAAACGGATGCTTCCCGGGTTTACGGTTTGGAACTCGAACATATGCTTTCCCCGTACAACCTTAATTTTCTGGTGTATAAGAACACCCTGATTGAAGAACATATACCGGGTATTCCGGGAGATGTTTTTATGAAAGAAATGCTGCCGTCCTGTACGGAATCCGAGAAATCACAACTGGCCAAGGAGTTTGTGAAATTTAACGAGCGGTGCCTGATCCGTTTGCTGGGCGATATGCGTTCCTATAATTACGTAATCGTTCCGGTCCACGATTTTGACCACGTCGTATATAAGATTCGGGCTATTGATTTTGATCAGCAGTTCTACGAAGGTAAACTGGCCATTTACCGTCCTCAGTTTTTTAAGGAGAACCGGATCATGGTGGAATTGGTGCGGAAAAAGTTGCTCCGTGGTTCGGTGGATCAATACAAGGTGGAGGAGCGGTCTTTTGTCGCCAAACGAATCCTGAGTTCGGGGAACCGAATCAAAAAACTGGTAGAAATCGCCAAAAAGGATACCCTCTCAAGACCCGAACATATCGAAAGGCTCAGAGGGGAGATCTATGAGCTGACCATGGACATGCATTTTAAAAAGTGTACCCATATGGGGGAAATCCTCGCGTGGGCTTTGGACTTCGTCCGTCGGAATTACGAGGACGTGAGTATGAAGCAGATTATCGAGAAGCGTATAGACATCTGAGTTCCGCGCTTCTCCGCTACTTCCCGGAAATCGGAATCAGGGTAACCTACTTCTGGAAATGGTCCGGGGCGATCCCGAGTTCTTCCGCTGCTGAAAGCAGGTATGCCGTAGCCTCATACAAATCGGTGACAGCCATATCTATGGCATTCCCAAGCGGTTTGGTGTTAAATACCCGCACCTCGTCATAAATACCGGAAAGCCTGAGGCCGTATTACGATTTTTGTTCCTGGTTGAAATAGACCAGGTAGTAATACATGCCGCGCTCTTCATCCCATCCTTTTTCCACAAATTTTTCAGCAGATTCAGGATTGATAAAATTCATTTTGATCTGAATGTGGGTATCCAGGTTAATGACGTTTTTGATCTTCTTCCGGCTGTCAGAAACCGCCTTGTCGGCAATTTGGAAGGTAGATACATCCTCAATACTGTATTTGGGCCCCCTTTCGGTCTTATAGTGTTTGAATTCCGGGATAAGTTCCGGGTTGTCCATGACTTCGTTGAGGAAGCGGCTTTCCTCAAAGGTGTCGTTTTTCGCAAAATGGTTTACGGCCCGATTCACAAAGAGTACTTCCTGTTGTTTGTCTTCTGCCGGCAGAACCACATCCTTGGCAAAATTCTGGCAGAACTTCAGGTAGTTTTTGGTGTAAAAATTCTCGTCGGCCAGGGGCTCCAGGCCTAAAAATTCTTCCAGCCAGTATTTGGCATCGTAACGGTTGCTGTCTATGGAGAGGACTTTATACCCCTGCTCAGCAGCCTTGTTAAAGATCAGGCAGCCTTTGTCCAACCGCGTAAGGTTTACCCCTTGTTTGATCAGCAGATCCAGGTTTCCGGAGTTCTCGCGGAATTGAAGGAAATCCTGTTTGACTTCACTCTTAAATATCCCCAAAGCATCTACCCGTTCATTGTCCAAAAGGACATCGGTAAGGTGGACTACATAACACTCTCCGTTTTTGATATGGGGGTGGTTGGATTTCTCAAATAAGTGAGAAGCGATATCCCGGGATACCTGGTGAAGTAGATCCGGGGAACCGAAAACTTTCTGAGCCGCCTCCCAGAGGGGGTGAAATTCCAATCCGGCTTCGTGGTCAAATCGAAAATAATTTTCTTCTTTTTCCCGAAACGGTTTGAAGAAGTACTCCTTGAGCAACCCGTTGATCTCATCGTTTAAAGGAAAAGAGGATTCGGACAGGAAAAGGGGTTCTCCCCGATGCTTATTCCCGACCCGGTGTACGGAAATGGATTCGAGCTGCGTGGCGTATAGGTTGATCATGGGGTATTCTTAAAGGTGTGTTGTTAGTTGAAGTTAATTCCAGTTCTCGTCAAAATCCAGGTCGTCATAGCTCCCGAAGGGTTCCTCGGTTTCTGAACTGGGATCGGCTTCAAATCGCTTTTCTGGAGGGGAATCGGGCAGTTCTCCGAAGCTAAAGATCAGGTTTGGGTACAGGCGCCCTTCTTCAGGCTCCTCCTGGTCGGCCAACTCCACAAAGAATGTCCACATATTTAAAAAGTCGTAGACGTAGAGCAATTTAGGGGCCTGTTCATCCATGACCTCAGAGAGTCGGGTGTCCTGCATAAGTCGGGCATCCGTCGTTTCTCCAATGGAAAAGAGGGTAATCTCGAGGTCTTGATTCCAATTTTCATCAGCCGTGTAAAAGGAGGCCATTTCATTCCCTAAAAATCCAAAACTCTGGGTAATGATATTGTGCAAGTCCTCCAGGCTTATTTCGGAATCTACCTCGATGTCCCTGAAAACGTCATCCTCAGAGTCGAGAATAACTCGAATTTTATAGATCATAAGCTTGTGGGGTTACGATTCCGGCAAATTTACGAAGAAATCCCCGTTCGGGAGGCGCTTTTCAACTCCATAAATGCATACCATTGAAAACCGAATAAGGCTGCAGCCAGAAAAAGGTGTGTCGCCTGGCTTCCCCATGGAAATGCGAAATAATTCATGGCAATCCCTGTGGAAATCAGTCCGAGTAACACCAGGAAGGAGGCGTTGATTTTGTGAAACCCCAAACGCAGGGAAACCACCCTGTAGGCAGCCCAGAGATGCAGCAATAATAGGAGGATGGAAAAGGAACGGTGCAGGTAAAAAACCACTTCGGGATTTTGGAGCCAGTAGGCTTTTGCCTCCATTCCGAGAACTTTGGCCTGCTCATCTATAAATTGTCGCACCTGGGTACCCATTAAGATTTGAAGTAAACTCAGGGGAACCACCAGCCACCAGATCCGGTAGGTGGTGCGGTCATAGCGGAAAGGACGGATTCTCGAATCCGAGCTGTGGACCATCCAAAGGAGCATTCCCACAATCACCAGGGCCATAAACATGTGAAGTGTTATTTTCACGGGTTCCAGGACGGAATAAACCACGGTAGCCCCTAACCAGGCCTGAAATCCAATGGCAATAACACCCAGCCATGAGAGCAGCACCCGGGATTTATGCGTTTTCCACCACCCCAGGGAAACCAGGGCGAGGAGGAGCATGGCCAGTCCCGCCAGTGCGCCGAGGAGTCGATTGATGTATTCGATCCAGGTGTGGGTTGCATTGAAGACCGCGTAATCGTGACGGGTATACGGTTCCCAGTTTTCAGGACTGAAATCCGAAGTACTTGTAAATTCCGATTGGGCAACCAGAAGGGCTTCGTCCCGGATAATGACCTGTCCTTCCGAATAGGTTTTTTCGGGGGTCCATAACAATTCCGATTCTTCGGTAGGTGGTATGAGGTAGCCAAAGCACTTGGGCCAGTCCGGACATCCCATACCACTACCCGTCATTCGAACGACCGCTCCTGCCAGTATGACCAGATAGACAAGAATGAGAGAAATTTTTGCCAGGGGGCGGTACCAATGTTTAATTTTTTTCATAATCCTCCCTTATTCTTTTGTGTTGCTTCGTCTATGGGTGTCAGTCCCAGGTCCAGACCCTTTTCGATCATAAAACGATACGCTGCTTCCGGTTCATTTGGAATTTCTCCTTCGAGAATCCCCTCTTTGATCGCATCTTTTATTCTTCCGATTTCCCGGCAGGGCTCCAGGTTGAAGGCCTTCATGATTTGTTCCCCGGTGACCGGAGGTTGAAAGTTTCGGATCCGGTCCCGCTCTTCTACTTCCTTGATTTTTTTTCGAACCACTGCAAAATTCCTCAGGTACCGTTTTTGTTTTCTCGGGTTTTTAGTGGTTATATCCGCTTCACAAAGTGTCATCAAATCCTCGACATCGTCGCCCGCATCAAAAATAAGTCGTCGTACGGCGGAATCCGTGACGTGATCATCGGAGAGGGCAACCGGCCTGGAACTGAGCCTGACCAGTTTCTGCACGTACTTCATATGCTCGTTCAGGGGCAGCCTCAGTCTTTTAAAAACGGAATACACCATTTTCGAGCCGACGAATTCATGCCCGTGGAAAGTCCAACCAATTTTGGCATCAAATCGTTTTGTGGGTGCTTTTCCAATATCGTGCAGCAGGGCAGCCCAACGGAGCCAGATTTTATCGGTTGCACTGCAAATATTATCTACCACCTCCAGGGTGTGCCAGAAATTGTCTTTATGCCGCTGACCTTCGATTTCCTCTATACCCCTGAGGGCAGTTAATTCGGGCAGTATATACTCCAGAAGTCCGGTATTGTGGAGTAAAGCCAGACCCACGGAAGGCTGGTCTGCCGCCATTATTTTCTGAAGCTCATCCACGATCCGCTCACGGGAGACGATTCTGATGCGGTCTTTATTTTTTTCTATTGCCTTTAAAGAAGCCGGGGTAATCTCAAAACCCAGTTGGGTTGCAAAACGTATCGCCCGTATCATGCGCAGCGGATCGTCCGAATATGTAATACCCGGCTCCAGTGGGGTTCGGATGACCCCCTTTTTTAAATCTTCGCACCCCTGAAACGGATCGAGCAGGGTGGCGAAAGACTCCTGGCGTAAATCCAGGGCCATGGCATTGATCGTAAAATCCCGGCGTTTCTGATCTTCTTCCAGGGTTCCATCCTCCACCAGGGGTTTGCGACTATCCGCACGGTAGCTTTCTTTTCGGGCACCGACGAACTCCAGGTGCAGGTCACCCTGCCGGATCATGGCGGTCCCAAAATTTTTAAAAACAGTGACCCTGGGCGTCCCGGGCAACATTTGCGAAACCTTTTTGGCCAGGGCTATTCCGCTGCCTATAGCTACAATGTCGATGTCCTGTTTCGCTCCCCGCTCCAGAAAATAATCCCGCACATACCCGCCGACCACATAAGCCTCGAGTCCAAGCTCGGCAGCGGCTTCACTGATGACCTGAAAAATAGGATCGGTCAGGGCTTTTTGGTAGTCTTTGTTTTCCATAGGCACATCGTGGGAAAGGGCTGTTTATGTAACAGGCGTTGCTCTTTTTTAACAGCGCACTAAAAGCCCCTTTCTTCCGATTGCAAAGGTACCACATCTTCAATTTCCTGTTTTGACCGGGGAGAACTTTTTTCGAATCTGTATTTTTACGGGAGTCATCCGAAGATAGCCCGGCAGACTTTTATACTTTTGCTTTTGTGAAAACCCCTTCTGAACAGCTTAAAATTTCTGTAATTGTCAGTACGTACAATTCAGAAGCATGGCTTGAAAAAGTCTTGCTTGGTTTCAATTGCCAGAGTTTCAGGGATTTCGAGGTCATCATTGCAGATGATGGTTCTGCCGCCCCTACCCGGGAACTCTTACAGCGGATGCAGGGGGAGGTTTTTTACCCGATCGTCCATGTTTGGCAGGAGGATGATGGCTTTCAGAAATCCCGGATATTGAACAAGGCGGTGGTGGCCTGTAATACCGAATATATCATTATGACGGATGGGGATTGTATTCCCCGCAGCGATTTTGTAGAAGTACATTATATCAATAAGGAAGAGGGCTATTTTATTTCCGGGGGATATTATATGCTCCCCATGAATATTTCCCTGCTCATTACTCGTGAGGATATCGAAGAACAGAGGTGTTTCGACATCAATTGGCTGAAAGAAAAGGGAATTCCAAAAACCTTTAAAAATAACAAGTTGACTGCCAGGGGCCTCGCTGCCCGATTCCTCAATGCCATCACCCCCACCAATGCGAGTTGGAACGGCCATAACAGTTCCGGATGGAAAAAGGATATCCTCAATGTAAATGGTTTTGACGAACGAATGCAATACGGGGGACAGGATCGTGAGTTGGGAGAGCGCCTCTTTAATTTCGGGATTAAGTCAAAACAACTCCGATACAGTGCAGTATGTGTGCACCTGGATCACAAGCGCGGATACAGAACTCCTGAATCCCTGGAAAAGAACGCCGGGATACGCAAAAAGACAAAACAGGAGAAACGGGTATGGACCTACTACGGCATCACCAGGTAAGTGGTCAGCTTGTTTTTCGCTTCCAGCCTTTTCAACTCCCGGTAGCGCTCCAGGACACCAAGCGCATTGAGGTAACAGATTGTCACCCCTTTTTTTCCATCCAGGAATCCGAGCCTTAGAATATAATGGTGGATAAATTTCCATACGGGTTTTATTCCCATAAGCAGATAACTAAACCCCTTCTCTTTATAAAAATCCTCTTTGGCCTTCAGACGGCCATAATGCAGCATTTTATTTTTATAATCGGAATAGTCCTTATAGCAGTAATGGATGAGTTTATTCTCCAGGATTCCCGAGCTTCCGTTAACCTCAAGGGTTTCATGCACGAGTTTACAATCCGTAAAACTGGCGGAACTCTTTCGGAAAAGCCTGTAGTTTTTATCTGTTTGCCAGCCACTAAAGTGCAGCGGCGCTTGTTTAAACATGAATTTCCGGTAAAACCAGAAGGCTGCATGTGGGGTTTCTGAATCGATGGTCGCACGGATTTCCCGCTCTAATTCAGGAGTAACTACTTCATCGGCATCCAGAAAAAGGACCCAGTCGTTTGAGGCTTTTTGCAAAGCGACAGTTTTTTGTCGGGTAAAATTTTCGAAGGGATGCCGGAAGACAGTTACATCCGGATCTTTGAACAGGAATTCATAAGTACCGTCTGTACTGTATGAGTCCACTACGATAATTTCATCAGCAAAGCGCACCGAATCGATACACCGTTCGATGTACCCTATTTCATTATAGGTAATGACCAGGGCTGTCAGTTTATGTGTGGTTTTAGGTTGCATGCACTACGGCTTAAAAAAGGGCTTATTGTAATAACAAAGAAACGATTAAAAAATTGTAATAACCCTATTTATCCTGCACTTGCCAGGGGAAAATCGCTTAATAAAACGGAGGTATTTAATTGAAATTCAGACAGATACGCTATATGTTCTAAGCGCGTCGTTCAGAGAGGTTTTTTTATCGGTACTCTCTTTGCGTTTCCCGATAATCAATGCGCAGGATACCTGGTACTCACCCGCGGGAAAATGCTTGGTATAACTCCCGGGAATTACTACGGACCGCGCCGGGATACGACCTTTGTATTCCAACGGGGTGTCACCGCTTACATCGATAATTCGGGTAGAGGCCGTGAGAACCACATTTGCGCCTAACACAGCTTCTTTTTCTACATGTACCCCTTCAACCACTATGGATCTGCTGCCGATAAAGGCATTATCTTCAATAATCACGGGAGAGGCTTGCAGGGGTTCCAGCACACCACCTATACCCACACCCCCGCTTAAGTGCACATTTTTACCAATTTGTGCACAACTCCCAACAGTCGCCCAGGTATCGACCATAGTCCCTTCATCCACATAGGCCCCAATATTGACATAGCTGGGCATAAGGATGGTGCCTGGGGCGATATATGCGCCATGACGGGCAACAGCATGAGGAACTACCCGGATACCCCGGGCCTCATATCCTTTTTTAAGCGGGATTTTATCGTGAAATTCAAAAATACCCACTTCCTGGGTTTCCATTTTTTGAATGGGAAAATAAAGGACGACAGCTTTTTTGACCCATTCGTTTATGGTCCAGCCGTTCGTGTTAGGGCTCGCACATCTGAGTTCCCCTTTATCAACGGCATCTACTACTTCCCTTATAGCCTCACGTGTATCGGGGTTTTTTAAGAGTTCCCGTGATTCCCATGCAGCTTCAATAATAGAACGAAGGTGGTCCATAAAGGTTTTTTGACAAAGATAGGTACGCCTTTATAGTTATCCGAATTTTAAACACTTTGGTTTGAATATCTTATTTTTGCAGAAAATTACTGGTGGCACGAATTCTCGCTTTGGATTATGGGACAAGAAGGACTGGGATTGCGATAACAGATCCTTTTCAACTAATCGCTTCAGGACTTACAACGGTTGCAACTGACGATCTGTGGGCCTTTTTGGAGCAATACCTGCGCGAAGAAGACGTGGAGCGTATCGTAGTCGGAGAACCCAGGCAAATGGACAATACCCCCTCAGAGGTGGAAGGTGCTATCGGTGGATTTTTAAAGGAACTGAATAAAAGGTATCCGAAACTTCCTGTGACAAGGCAGGATGAGCGGTTCACTTCGAAAATGGCCCTTCGCACCATGGTTGAAGGGGGGATGAAAAAGAAAAAAAGAAGACAAAAGGAAACGCTGGATCAAATTAGCGCCACCCTAATATTACAGTCATATTTAAGCAGGAAAACCCCATGATTTTACCTATAGTAGCTTATGGAGATCCGGTATTGAGAAAAATGTGTTCTGATATCGAACCGGATTACCCGGAATTAGATATCCTTATCGCCAATATGTGGGAGACTATGTACAAGGCCAACGGAGTAGGCCTGGCGGCCCCGCAGATCGGGAAACCGATTCGCTTGTTTTTAGTGGATACAAGTCCCTTTGCCGAAGATGAGGAATTGTCCCCTGAAGAGCGGGAGGAGCTCAACGGATTCAAACGAGTCTTTATCAATGCGAAGATAGAATCGGAATCTGGCCCAAAATGGGCATTTAATGAAGGATGTTTGAGTATTCCGGATATCCGGGAAGATGTCAACAGGCATCCCGAGATTCAGGTAACCTATATGGATGCGGATTTTAAGCCGCGCACCGAAACTTTTGACGGTCTCCTTGCCCGGGTGATTCAACATGAATACGACCATATAGAAGGCGTCCTGTTTACCGATAAGATTTCATCTCTCAAACGTCGATTACTAAAAGGTAAGCTCACCAATATCTCCAAAGGCAAGATTTCAGTAGATTATAAAATGCGATTCCCGGCCCAGAAAAAGGTGCGATAATACGAAGAGATACCGATATTTCAGATTCCCACAAAGAAGGGGTTTATGTATTAGAAGGAAATTCCCATATTTGCAGCTGCAATTTTTGATATGAGTTTAAATAAAATATTATCCATCGGAGGAAAGCCGGGTTTATATCGGCTGATCACACAAACCCGGACTGGTTTGGTCGCTCAGGCGCTGAGCGATGGGAAGAAGATTTCGGTGCCCATTGCCAACAACATAAGTGTACTCTCCGAAATCGCCATCTATACCCTGGAAGAGGAGCTGCCGCTTAGGGAAGTTTTTCAGAAGATTTCAGAAAAAGAAAAGGGGGCAAAAACCTCGGTTGCCCCCAAAGCCGACAAATTGGCCCTTGAAGAATATTTCTTTGAAGTCCTTCCGGATTACGATGAAGACCGGGTCTACCCCAGCGACATTAAAAAGGTCATCCAGTGGTATAATTTGCTGGTCGAACACGATCTCGCGGATTTCTCAGACCCGGATGCAACTCCTGACGGAGATGCTGAAACTCTATCTGACGAGGAGGCCTCAAAGGATTAACCCTACCCGGGGCGCCATTTCCAATTCTTCAAAATTCAGGATTCCCTGAACCTTGGCCTCACAGGGAATACCCCTCTGTCAAGGACGCCCTGACACCCCTTTATTTCGTGCGATTATTGTACCAGGGCAGGAGGGAGTCTGCCTCCATCCAGGGTACACGCGGAGAAGGGTAAAATTGAATGTCCAGCCTTTTGAAATAAGGGGTTTGCCGTACCAGGCGCGATTTGTAGTCTTCCCAGGAACGTTCCCCCGAGGGTGTCCAACCCAATTCGGCGATTCCCAGCAGTCGTGGAAAAGCCAGGTATTCCAACTCCGCAATAGTACTTATGGTTTCTGACCAAAGCGGGGCTTCCACTCCCAGGATGGCCTCCCTGGGGATTTTATTGGAATACCCTGCCGGCGACCAGGTGTATGCGCTATCAACCGGGATGTATGCGGCCCAGTGCAGTCCAAATTTTGAAATACTGTCGTAGGACATATCGAGGTATGCTCTTTTGGCAGGGGACATCAGTATTTTCATTCCCTGTCCTGCAGCCTGCACTGCATTCCCTTCATCCTGCCAGAACTGGGCTACCACATCGGCATCCAGGGAGACTGTACCAACCTCATCCCAGCCTACGGGTATTTTACCATATTTGCGGACAATAGGAACCACCCGCTTTATAAAGTATTCATAATCCGCTTTCCGGGTGGCATGACTTTCATCTCCCCCGATATGAAAATAAGGTCCGGGGGTCATGGCCGAAATCTCACGGACTACGTCATCGATGAATTGATATACGGTGTCTTTTTTCGTATCCAATGTACTAAAGCCCACCCGCATTCCCGTGTAGGGCTCCGGGGTTTTTCCGTTCCCGTTCAGAAAAGGATAAGATACGGAGGCCGCATTGGTGTGTCCGGGCATATCCACTTCAGGGACTATGGTGATATAGCGCTCTCCCGCATAGGCGACCAAAGCTCTGTAATCCTCCTGGGTGTAATACCCCCCGGCTTCTCCCCCGACTTCTGTTTGGCCACCGACCTCAGTAAGTTTAGGCCAGGATGTAATTTCAATCCGCCAGCCCTGGTCATCGGTGAGATGTAAATGCAAATAATTCATTTTGTAGTAAGCCATAACATCGATGTATTTCTTCACATCTGAGGGTTCGAAGAAATGACGGGCAACATCCAGCATACTACCCCGATATTCGAAGGTGGGTTTATCCTGTATCATCCCCCCCGGAATAACCCAGACCGGGTACTCCGCAAGGGTATCATTTGAGGTTTCGGGCAGGAGCTGTCGCAGTGTTTGTACGCCCCTGAAGGCGCCTTCTGCCGTCGCCGAACGAAGCAGGATACTGTCAGGGGTAATCTGTAATTCGTACGCTTCCCCTTCCATTCCCGGGGTTTGTTTCAGGTAGATGCCCCTGAATAAATTTGAACCGGAATCCGGATTTAGCGGAATGGACAATTTTTGGGCCTGTTGAATTTCCTCCGAGAGAAATTCGCCTACGCCGGTAAAGCCATCGCTTTCTGTTTCGGTATAGATGGCCGTATATCGATCGAGAGGGAAACCGCCGGGCCCGTCGTACACTTTTAGGGGTTTGGGAATTACCGAGTTAGCTGCGAGATCCGTTTCAGGTAAGGCAATTTGAGGCAATTTCCGCTCTTCGGAGCATCCTGAAAGCAATCCTATAGCCACGCAAGCAAGCAGGGTTATTGACAAATTTGGCAATTTCCAGGACAGTATTGGCATTAGAAAAAAGTTTTAGGGTTTGATAAAGGGTGTCAGGGCATACTCCCAAATGTCATATCCGGATGCATTCATATGTAGCCCATCTTCTATAAAAAGTGAGGTGTTCAGTTTTTTATCCGTTAACATCGGGTTCCAGACATCTGCAAAATCCAGATGCTGATGGCGGGAAGCCCAGCGCCGGAGTTTCTTATTCAGCCGTTTGTATTTTCCCCTTAGGCCCCAACGACTGATACTCGGTTTTGCCGAAATGATAACGATAGAAACGTCCGGGATTTCGTTCCGGAGTCCCTCGGAAATATTTTCGAGTACTTTCAGGACCTGCCCCACACTTTTCCCTTCTGCCAGGTCGTTATCTCCTTCATATATAAACACCTTTTTGGGTTGATAGGCCAAAACGAGGGGTTGCAGGTAATACAATAAGTCGGTGGCCTGAGATCCACCAAAGCCTGTATTTAGGATATTCTTATTTGGAAACCGCTCTTGCAGATCTTCCCACATACGAATGCTCGAACTCCCCGTAAAAAGCAATGTCCGGTTTTCTCCATTCCAAAGGCTGTCCGATTTGTGTTTAAGCATCTGAATTTCTTCTTGAAAACGAAGCGGGTCCTGACTCCAAAGTGAAGCTGCCCCCATAAAAAAAAGACAGAGTATCAGGGGGCCTAAAGACCTGAATTTATGGTTCCTTGTTTGTTCAGCCTTTTTGAGAATTGCATTGGAGTAAGTAATGGATTTCATTTGCTCAAAGTTCATTTCCCAGGGGTCAACACGGCCAATTCTTCCGGGTATTAATGACGAATTTAGGAGTTTTTTTATGATTAATTCAGTAATTTACGGGGGCTTTTACCAACCTGCCGCCTACTCAGAGTATAAATCAATTTTCAAATTTAAATAAGCGTAATTATGAGTGACACTTCCGAAAAACTGGAAGAATTAAAGAGCATTGCCGTTAAACAACTGAATGAGTGTGGGGTTGATTCTGTAGATCACGGACGTCTTGATGAGATGGTAAACCGCCTTAAATCAATGGTTAATAATCCCGACGCGACCCTTGTAGCTACGAGCGATGAGTCCGAACTGGAAACGGTAAGGCGGAATTTCATTGAAAAGACAATGGGAATATCGGATAAGGATAAAGGGATGGCCGCGGTTAAGGCCGTAGTCGATAAAATGTCCGGAATCCATCAAAAAAGTCGTTCTGCTTATTACTACCTGGTACAGGATGAACTGAGCTGAAAAAGCATACTTTAAATAGAAGGAACCGTCCCGCTGTCAATCGGGACGTTTTTTTTTTGCCTTGTATTAAAAGCCGAAAACAAGGGGTTTCACTGGGTTTATGCCAGAGGGTCTGTCGGCGTGAAGTCTCAGGGGGTCAGAACTGATAACCAGGACCTTTGACGAACCGGCCTGGGGTCGCCCCTGTATGCTCCCCGTTGGCGATCACCGGAATCCCGTTGACCAGAACGTGTTCCACCCCGGTGGTGTATTGATGCGGGGCCTCGAAGGTGGCGTGATCCTGAATTTTTGCGGCATCAAATACCACGACGTCTCCAAAATACCCTGTTTTAAGGGATCCCCTTTTTTTGAGTTTGAGGTTGCCGGCGGGAAGGGAGGTCAGTCTTCGGATGGCTTCCTCTAGTGAAATCTCTTTTTCTTCCCGCACAAAATGTGAAAGGAGACGGGCGAAGGATCCATAGGCCCGCGGATGGGTACTCTGTTCGAGGAAGACACCCTCATTGGTGTAGGAGCCAGCATCTGAACACACTGCCATGTAGGGTAAGGCCAGTTTCTTTTTAATATTTTCTTCGCTCATCGAGAAGTAGACCACCTGTATCCGGCTATCATCCTCAAAAATCAGATCAGCTATGGCTTGTGCCGGGGAAACCCCGCGTTGACGGGCCACCTCATCCAGTGTTTTTCCGATGAGGTTTCTCAGGCCCCGGTTTTTAAAACCGACCAAAAGTATTTTGTCGGGAGGGACGTGGAAATTGACTTCCCGGATCATCCGTTCCTTTTTTTCAGGATCAGAGATGTAGGCCATGGTCTGCTCATGCCCGCCCTCCCTGGCCCAGGGAGGGAGTAATACATTAAGACCCGTGGAACTCGCATTATACATATACATATCTGTCGTCACTTCAACCCCCCGCGCCCTGGCATCCTCAATGAGGGTGATGGCGCTGTCCAGCAGGTCCCAGTTATCCTGGCCTGAGGCCTTAAAGTGATATACCTCAGCGCGAATCTTCGCTCGTTCTGCAATATCGATTAACTCCCGAATGGCATATAGAAGACTGTCTTCTTCGTTTCGGATATGGGAAATATACATTCCGTCATAGTCCGACGCCACTTTGGCGAGCTCCGTAATTTCTTCGGTACTGGCATGCCCGCTGGGCACATAGAGCAGGGAGGTCGACAATCCTACAGCACCCTCTTCCATAGCTTCCCGCGCTAATTCCTTCATCTTCTCCATTTCGCCTGTAGTGGGAGGCCTGTTTTCATAACCCATGACGTATTCCCGCAGGGTCCCGTTTCCCACAAAGGAGGTAAAGTTGGTGGAAACGCCTTTTTCTTCGAGATATTCCAAATACTCTCCCAGGGTGGTCCATACTACTTCGTAGGAATAATCCTGTTGTCCTTCCCGCATGTTTTTTTTCATGACATCATTCAGGGGCCCCATAGAACGCCCCTCTCCCATAACCTCAAGGGTTACGCCCTGTCGGATATCACTTTGGGATCGGCCGTCTACCAGGAGGGATACGTTGGCCCAGCTGAGCATGTTGATAAATCCGGGTGCGACATGTTTACCTGTGGCATCGATTTCAACCGGTGATTGTGCTGCAGACAAATCCCCGATAAAGGCAATGGTGTCTGCGCGAATCCCCAGGTCTGCCAGATATCCGGGATTACCACTCCCATCCAGGACGGTACCCCCCCGAATAATAACATCAAAGTTTTGGGTTGGGCTACAGGCCACCAGAAGCAGGAGGAATACTAAGAAAGGAAGGCGCATGGTTTGGTTTTTTGGGATTGACATCCTTTAAAATTAAGTGAAATTCCACTGCGTGCCAAAATCCTGTATTTGTACCTTTAACCAAATTTTCAAATAATGAATTCCAGAGCTCAGCAATTAGCCGCATTTGATCGTCTGCTCACCATCATGGATGAATTACGGGCCCAATGTCCCTGGGATAAAAAACAAACCATGGAATCCCTCCGCCACCTTACCATCGAAGAGACCTATGAGCTTGGCGATGCTATTCTGGAAGGGGACCTGGAGGAAGTTAAGAAGGAGCTGGGTGATTTGTTGTTGCATATTGTCTTTTATGCCAAAATAGGTTCGGAAACCGAAACTTTTGATATGGCTGATGTAGCCACGGACATTTCCGAAAAACTCATACGCAGGCATCCGCATATTTATGGAGATACAAGGGTAAGCGGGGAAGAGGAAGTGAAGGCCAATTGGGAGAAGATCAAACTGAGCGAAGGCAAGAAAAGTGTCCTGGAGGGTGTCCCTCAAAGTCTGCCAGCCCTGGTCAAGGCGAATCGTATTCAGGAGAAGGTGGCGGGAGTCGGTTTTGACTGGGAGCAACCCGAGCAGGTTCTCGACAAAGTTAAAGAGGAGGTCGGTGAGCTGGAAAGGGAATTGGACGGCGGGTCGGTCGAAAAAATAGAGTCAGAACTCGGAGATGTTTTGTTCTCCCTGGTCAATTATTCCAGGTTTTTGGGAATTAACCCCGAAAATGCCCTTGAACGGACCAATAAGAAGTTTATAAACCGGTTTAAGTATCTCGAGAATATGCCTGGAAAAGATTATTATAAAATCTTGGGAGTATCCAAATCAGCCTCTCCTGAAGAGATCAAA
>CAZEQO010000044.1:0-17557 GCA_964514365.1 uncultured Robiginitalea sp.
CAACCGACGCCGGAAAAAAATGGACCCAAGTGAACAAAGACCGAATCAATATAGCACGTTCTTGGTACTATATGGAAATCTTTGCGGACACCCAAAATGAGAACGTTGTGTATGTACTGAACGCTCCCGTCACCAAATCCATTGATGGTGGCAATAGTTTCAAACCCTTATCCACTCCCCATGGCGACAACCATCACTTGTGGATCGATCCGCACAATAATCAACGCATGATCAACTCCAACGACGGTGGTTCGAACGTATCGAACAACGGTGGTGCGAGTTGGAGTACGCAAGAAAACCAAAATACGTCTCAATTCTATCGGGTTATTACGGATAATCTTGTCCCCTACAATGTCTACGGTGGGCAACAGGATAATTCGACCGTAGCCATCGCCAGTAGAACCAACGATGCCGGTATCGATTGGAAAGATTGGTACGCCGTTGCCGGTGGTGAGAGTGCTTTTCTGGCATTTGACCCCGATAATCCTGAAATAATCTACGGAGGCACTTATCAAGGTAACATCGATAAGTGGGATGCCAAATCACGAGAATCAAAACCCATAAAAGAATATCCGGAACTCGGCCTTGGTATCGAACCAAAAGATTCAAAATACCGCTACAACTGGAACGCACCGATCATTACATCGCCCCATGACAGAAAAACAATTTACCATGCCGGCAACGTGGTTTTCAAATCAACGGATGAAGGCCAAAGTTGGGAAACCGTAAGTCCTGATCTGACCAAGAACGAAACCGAAAAACACGGTCCTGGTGGGGGGCCTTACACCAACGAGGCCGCAGGCGGAGAGATTTACAACACGATTACCTATTTGGCAGAATCACCCCATGAAAAAGGTGTGCTTTGGGCAGGTAGCGACGACGGATTAGTTCATGTTACCAAAGACGGCGGACAAAACTGGACCAACGCAACTCCCCCAAATGTACCAGATGGTATTGTCAACAGTATCGAGGTTTCTCCCCATGATGCGGCAACCGCCTATGTCGTGGTGATGCGGTACAAGTCGATGGATTTGAACTCTCACATCTTCAAAACTACTGACTACGGTCAAACGTGGTCGCGCATCGTAAACGGTATTACCGGCGATCATACCTTTACCCGCGTGGTGCGTGAAGACCCGAAGAAAAAAGGACTCCTTTATGCAGGAACGGAAACGGGACTTTTCATTTCGTTCAACGATGGCCAAAATTGGCAACCGTTTCAGTTGAACCTTCCCCTCGTTCCCATCAACGATCTGATCTTTCAAGATAATGATCTCGTTGCCGCAACGGCAGGTCGTGCATTTTGGATATTAGATGATGTGGCAGCGATTCAAAATGTGTCTACCACAAAAGAAACCGTCCAAATTTTCAAACCAAAGGATACCTATTTAATTTTCGGCGGCAGCAGCGATAAACCAAGACCGGGCTTAGGCGACAATCCAAAAAGCGGGGTTACTTTTGACTATTACTTAGCTAAAGATGCCGATAGCTTAGATTTGAAACTGGAGATATTTCAAGGCGACAAACTCTTAAGAACATACACCAACAAAAAACCAAAAAAGTTTAAAACGTGGCCCGGCGGCCCGCCAAAGCCTGAAGTTTTGCCGGCAAAAGCGGGATACAACCGGTTTGTTTGGGATTTTCGAAGAGAAACCCTACCGGCTGTGGAAAATGTATTTGTTATGGGGGATTACCGCGGATCGCGGGTGGCTCCGGGAACCTATACTGCCCGCCTGACCCATGAGGGCATAGTCTCTGAAAAACTGTTCAGGATTCTCCCTCACCCCGGCATTAAAGCTGCCCCGGCTGCCTATACGGAACAACAGGCCGCTTTGCAGCAAATTGACGGGGCCATCCGCGACATGCACGGAGCGGTCGGACAACTGCGTGGGGTCAAAACCCAATTAAAGGCACATCAGGATCTGTTGGAAGGAAATCAGACCGCAGAGGAATTATTGTCCAAAGGGGTTACCCTGCAAGAGGAAATCAGCGCATGGGAAGAAAACCTAATCCAACCAAAGCAAAAAACCTTTCAGGATGTGATTAACTTCAACAATCAGCTCAATGCAGAACTGATGGAGCTCAGGTCGTATATCGATGTAGCCGAACCCGAGCTGACTCAGGGGGCTAAAGAACGCCTGTCCGATTTACTGGGCACGTGGAATACCATGTCCCGGGAGCGGGACGCTATTGTAAGCAAAGGCATGGCAGAGTACAATGCCCTGTATCGGCAATTGGAATTACCTGCCCTTATTATGGAGGAGAATTAGAAAGTTTATTTCCAGTTTTCTGCGCTCAGTTTAAGCGCAGCCACGACGATATCCTTTCGGGAGATCTGCCCGACCAGGATGTCGTCCTTCATCACCGGCAGGCGTCTGCGGTTATTCTTGTGGAACACGCCCGCGGCATCGAATATGGACATGTCATGGGGAATAGTTTCCACGTCCTTTGTCATGAATTTTTCAACGCTTTTATCCATGATGGGCTGATTGAAATACCGGCTTTCGGAGATTTGCTTCATACAATCCGCCTCGGAGATAATGCCGACCAGAAATCCATTGTCATCAAGTACGGGACCCCCGGAAATACTTCGTTTGGCAAAAACTTCCATAACCTCCAGAATAGACTGTTCCGGGTGAAAAGTGACTAACTTTTTAGACATATAATCCGTAACCAAAATAGGAGCGTCGTACTCTTTTTTCGACCCCTCCTTGGCCCGACGACCCTGAAAGCTTTTTATTCCCATGACTTTATAGTATTAGAATGGTTCTAATTAAATATACCAATTTCCACCAGATTTCCTATAATTCTCTGTATAAATACGCCTTACTGCAGGAATTTCTTACATTTAAATCCAAAGTGCACATATGAAGCCTACAACTGCCGTAATCACTTTATTACTATTATTGGGACTGGCATATTGGTCCTTTGAGGGAAGCATGCCTTCGGCACCTCCTGACGCTGATCTGGAAGAAACTGCGTTTTCGACGGACCGGGCTATGGAACACGTTGTGGAAGTTTCCAAAGCCCCCCATGCCGTAGGGTTTCCGGCCCACTCCAAAGTGCAGTGGTATCTTATGAAATCCCTGAAACAAATGGGGTTAAGGCCCGAGCTCCAAAATGCATATATCTCCGGGGATAAAGGTACCGTGACGCGTGCCATAAATGTGCTTGCGCGTATCCCGGGAAGTGGAAGCGGAAAAGCGTTACTGCTCCTTACCCATTACGATAGTCAACCTCACTCTTCCCATGGAGCCAGCGATGCAGGCAGTGGGGTGGCCACCATACTGGAAGGCCTCCGTGCCTTTATGGCTTCGGGTAAAAAACCGGTAAATGATATCATTATACTCTTTACGGATGCTGAAGAGCTGGGCCTTAACGGAGCCGAGCTATTTGTAAACCGCCATCCCTGGGCCAAAGATGTAGGTCTTGTCCTGAATTTTGAAGCGAGGGGGAGCGGAGGGCCTTCCTATATGCTTATCGAGACCAATCGGGGAAATCAAAAAATGATCGAAGGCTTTAAAGAGGCCAATCCTGAATATCCTGTAGCCAATTCCCTGGCCTATAGTATCTATAAAATGCTGCCTAATGACACAGACCTCACCGTGTTCCGGGAAGACGGGGACATCGAAGGTTTTAATTTTGCCTTTATCGATGATCACTTTGATTACCATACAGCAATGGATATCCAACCCCGCCTGGACCGGGAAACCCTGGCGCACCAGGGGTCCTATCTTATGCCCTTGCTTGAATACTTCAGCAATGTGGACCTGGGAGACATGAAGAGTCTGAATGATGACGTTTACTTCAATGTTCCACTCTTTGGCCTTATTTCCTACCCTTTTGAATGGATCTGGCCCATGATGGTTATAGCCTCGCTGTTGTTTTTGTCGATTCTCGGTTATGGGTTAAAGCATAGACGCCTGAGCCTTAAAGGCATTGCAAAAGGCCTGCTTCCCTTGCTCCTCACCCTGGGGATTAACGGGGGTATAGGGTATATTTTCTGGCCGACCCTTAAAAGTCTTTATCCCCAATACTCCGATATGCTGCACGGATTTACCTATAACGGGTATTACTATATCGCCGCCCTGGCCACCCTGGCGCTGGCGGTTTGTTTCTGGGTGTACTCCTATTTTCGTGAGATTCCGTTGCGCAATTTACTCGCCGGGCCGATTTTCTTTTGGCTTCTCCTCTGCGGTTTACTGTGTTACTACCTGCCGGGAGCCGCTTTTTTTACGATCCCGGTTTATGGGGTTTTACTGGCTTGGATGATGCTGACTGCCCAAGACCAACCCAACCCGTTTCTCCTTGTCTTGCTCTGCGTTCCCGCACTGTGGATCTTTACCCCATTGGTAAAAATGTTTCCCGTGGGCCTTGGTCTTAAAATGCTTATTGCAAGCAGCCTGTTGACCACATTGATCTTTTTATTACTCCTGCCGGTTTGCGGGAGTTATCCTAGAAAAAGACGCTTTGCCCTGGCCGGACTGATCATTTTTCTGGGCCTTTTTATGGGAGCGCATCTCAAAAGTGGGTTTACACCAGATCAGCCCAGGCCGACCAGCCTGATGTACGTTAAAAACCTGGATTCCAATACAGCCATCTGGGCTACTTATGAAAAATCCCCTTCTTCCTGGACCCGCGCATATCTCGGTGAGGAGCCCACTGTCCCGAATCCGGAGGATGTCCAAACCCTAAGCAGTAAATACGGTACCGGGTTTACTTATACCAAAACCGCCCCGCTCAAATCCCTCGCCGCCCCACAAATCGGTATTCAGTCTGATACTGTGATCGCCGGCAAGCGGCAGGTATTCCTGACCATTACCCCGGGAAGGGATGTGAACCGGCTGGAAGTCTTTACCAATGAAACACAAGTGCTCCAGGCTTCGGTCAACGGGGCTGCCCTCCCCCCCTATTATTTGAAGAACAGGAAGAGTAGTCGTCTGTTTACCCATTACATCAGCGATAACGATCCGACCGAAATCTTCCTTGTCTTCCCAGAAGGAGAACCCCTGGAACTCACCTTTTACGAAGCTTCCAATTCCCTGTTGACTGACCCGAATTTCAGTATTCCGCCCAGGCCTTCAGACCAGATCCCTATGCCCTTCGTCTTAAATGACGCTGTTGTACTGATCAAAAAACTCAGTTTTGAGTAAGACCATAGGTGTCCTGGGTTGCGGTTGGCTCGGTACACCCCTGGCCGAAAGACTGCTGGCCTCAGGTAACCGTGTCCGGGGGAGCACCACGCAGGAGGAAAAAATAAATTCGCTTTTAGAAAAGGGTATTGAAGCCCGGATACTAATACTTGCAGACCGCGCGATTAAAGGCAATCCCGAGGCATTCCTGGACGGGTTGGATTGCCTTGTAGTGAATATCCCGCCGGGGATCCGAAGGGATCCCAAAGCAGATTTCATTTCCAGAATCCGATTGTTGGAAACCCACCTTCAAAAGGCGGCTATTCCACATCTTGTATTTGTAAGTAGTACATCGGTATACGGGGCTTCCCAGGAAAGCGTTACTGAAGCGGACCGACCCCTGCCGGATTCCCGTACAGGTCAGCAACTACTGGAAGCCGAAGAGATTTTGCTTGGAAATACAGCCCGTACGACTCAAATTTTAAGGCCCGGGGGCCTTATAGGGCCTGATCGCCATCCGGTTTTTACCTTAAGTGGAAGAAATATCCATTCGGACGGGGGTGAACGGGTTAATCTGATCCGGCAGGAAGATTTGCTACCCGCCCTGGAGGTACTGATCACTAACCCCGATCTTTCAGGAACCTTCAATGCTGTGTACCCGGAGCATCCTTCAAAACGCGAGTACTACACCAAAGAAGCGACTTATTTTGGTATTGCCCCACCGGTCTATACCGATAGCCCATCCCACCTTAAGGGCAAAAAAATCACCTGCCCCGCCCTTAAAGCCCTGGGTTATTCCTTCGCACATTCGATCTGGAGTTCTGAGCTCTAATCCTTTCCCTGCGGATATCGAGGTAGGGGACTGAGCGATTTCACAATCAAAGAATTCCCAGTCAGGACGTGATTTTGAGGTTCTTATACTAAAAAATATCTTAGTTTTGCACTCTTCAAACAAACTTGAGAAAATGAAAAAATTCATCCTCACCACCTGTGTTGCACTGACATTTGCCTTCCAATCCCATGCCCAGGAGAGTCTTCAAAAACACTATCAGGCGTTCTATACACAAATGTTGGAACAGGGCGATGTACAAGGGGTGATCAACGCACTCACACACCTGAACGTGCTTAACCCCTCCCAGGAGCGACGGGATACCCTGGCGCTGGTCTACAGCAACAACAACCAGCATATTCAGGCCCTGAACCTGACCGGGATTGAGGTAAACCCACAGGATTCAGATCTCGCGTTACAGGTTAAGGCGATTTCGCTAAAGGCCCTCAACCAGCCGAGTCGGGCCATCCCCCATTTCCAGATTATGTTTGAGAGGGGGCCGAACCCCTATGTCGCTTACGAACTGGCCGATCTGAAAATTCAGGCAGGAGACAGTCCGGGAGCACTGTCCGATATCGAATATGGGATTGCCAATTCAACCGATCAGATGAAGTATGCCTTCTACGAAAGGCAACAACCCTACGAAGTTCCGCTTAAGGCCGCTTTTGTCCACCTCAAAGGCCTCGCCCAGTATAACATAGACAAAAACAATATCGACCAGGCCATTGCCAGTTTTGACGAAGCTTTGAAAATGGCACCGAATTTCAACCTGGCGAGCCTGAGCAAACAAGCTCTTGAATCCCGGAAAGAGACCGAATAATTTGGGGATGCGGGATCTGGAAAGGGAAGTACGCTGGGGAATCCCTTTTGTTTTAGATGGCAGGATACGGAAACTCTGGCTTTATTCCATGTCTTCCAGCAGGTCCCTGAAGCCCAATGCTACCCCGTTGGTCCATCCGAAGCCGTCCTGAGTAGGGTATTCACCACCTCCGGAGGAGAGTGTGGTATCTACAACATTGTATTTTTCCATCAGTTTTCCCTCTTCCCGGTATACGCGCTTATTTAGCGCCAGCCAGCGCTCCATAATTTCACGGGCCTCTTCTGTGTACCCGTAATTCAACAGTCCCTTAACTGCCATCCATTGGAGGGGTGCCCAACCATTGGGAGCATCCCACTGCTGGCCCGTGACGCGCAGGGTACAGACCAGTCCTCCAGGTTTGAGAAAATCTGTGACGAGGTGTTCCACAACACCGGCCGCCTGAGACTTAGTGGCAATTCCAAAATACAGGGGATAGACTCCCGCCAGCGTCATCTCCCCACAACGACTGTTACTCACAAAATTAAAGTCCTTGTAAAACTTTACCTGAGGATCCCACATCATCTTATTGATCAGGTCTTTTCGGCTTTTCGCCCGGATCTCGAACGCCCTGCCTGCCTCGACATCCCCTCGATTGCGGTAACCTTCGGCCAGTTGGATTTCCATGGAGTATATCAGGGAATTCAAATCCACCGGCAGCAAATCTGCGGTTCTGGTAGAGGCAAATTCTCCTTCCCTCGCATACCATCGACTGCTGAAATCCCAGCCTGAAGCTGCGGCTGCCCGCAATTGAGCATAGAGCTCATGGGTCTCAGATTCCGGAAGGTTTTCAGCCAGCTTTACGTCTTCCCCATAGGATTCAGGCCTCGGAGTCCGGGCACTGTCCCAGTAACGATTCATATAGCGGTCGCCTCCCATACTGACCACCCGATGATTAACTGAGTCTTTTTCCAGCGAATCCGAACCTTGCATCCAATAGGCGTATTCCTTCTCAATCTGCTGAAAGTACTCATCCTTCAGGGCAGGCTCTTTTTGACTCAGGAGGGTGACCATCTGCGAAAAAAATGGTGGTTGTGACCGCGTAAGGTAATAGTCCCGGGTGCCGTTGGGGATAAACCCAAGCGAATCGATCAGGTGCGCAAAATTGGAAAGCATATCCTTAGCGATATCCATCCGATTGTCCGACACAAGGCCGATCATGGTAAAATAACTGTCCCAGTAATATATTTCTTTAAACCTTCCCCCGGGGACGACGTACGGATGGGGTAAAGGAATCCGGGAAGTATTCGGATTGAGGGTGTCCGGCCCCCGCCCGAGAACATCCCACATCACCCCGATATGCGAATACATATCCCGATTCATATCCGAGGCAAAAGCTACCTGTTTCTGAGCAGGATCCCTGAAATGTTCTTCCACAAAATCCATAAGGTCAAAACCCGGACGTTCCCGCTCTGTGAGGTACCGGTTGGCCAGCGTCCTGAAATCCTCATCCCGTTCGAGATCCACGAAGGTTTTTGAATCCTCAAACAGATGTGCGAGCTGGACATCTTTAAACAATTGCGTTTCGTAAAACGTATCCGCCGAATCCGTAATCTCAACAGACTTGCGACACTGTAAAAACAGTACAGCAGTCACCAACAACGAAAGGTAAACTCCTTTTACTTTCATAGTTAAACGGGATTAATGGGTCCGCTCCGACAGGAGGGACTTTATGAGAATACTATCCTTTTCTTTTTTCAGGGCAATGGCCCCATCGACATTTTCGTTGGGAATCGTCATGGAAAGTACATAATGTGCGATTTTCCATTTTCCACCTTCTCTGACAAGTACCCCCGACCCCCTGCACAACTGCATCCAGGTATCCAGGAGTTCGTCAAACCAGGCAATTTGGCCTGTCTTATCTATAAATACATGCCGCTCAACGGCCTTGAAATCCCACGCCTTTCCCTTGTCAAAATACGGTTTTGAAAATGCCATAAAATCCTGCTTAGTCCAGTGCTCCGCCGCATCGGTACCCACAAAAACCGACTCCCCGGCCATCAGGTCGAAGTAGGCATTGAAGTCCGCATCTGCCGCTGCTTTGTGCCAGGAATCCAGAACATTGTCAATGGCTTTTTTTTCACTCTGCTGTGCGTGCAGGCTACTGAAAAGCAGTAAGAACACAAAGGTCAAAAGTCTAGTTATTTTCAAAAACATCGGGGGTAAGGTTATTATTAACGATTACATTAAACTGCTGCCGTATGGCATTAATGGCATCCATAAGTTCAGAAATGGGTTCCTGATAGTCCAGACGATAGTAATTCGCAGCCTCGAGCTTTCCGAGATAGGTTCGGAGTACTTTAATCCGACTCCGTACCGAAGGTTTTTCAAAAGGTTTGGGGAATGCATTTTCCTCCACTTGTTTACAAATCTGGTTGAGTTCTTCAAGGAGCAATTCCATTTCCTGCCTGTTCTTTACATCAGGCAGGGTCGACAACCGATTCTCCAGAGAGGTGTACTGAGGCCAGTCATCCACGATTTCCCGGGCCCGGGGACTCAAGGGCACGAGATCTGGTAACGCCTGAATCTCCGCCTCAATCATCGATGGCTCCTCTTGTGGTTCCTTCTGATCCGGTGATTTACAACTCACCGCCAGAATCAGGCACATGCCTAAAATGACTATTTTGGTCATAAAGCGAATGTACAAATTTTAAGAACAGTTATATTTACCACCACAAATGACCAAGCTTCATTTTTATGTCTAAAACAATAGTGATTCTAGGCGCTTGCGGGCAAATTGGAACAGAGCTCACCCTTGCCCTTCGCTCCCGCTACGGCTCAGAATCCGTTATTGCAAGTGACATCAGGGAGGGAACTTCAGAATTAATGGAGTCCGGACCTTTTGTTACCCTGGATGCCACCGATTTCCCGGCCCTGGAGGAACTCTTTAGAAATACCCAGGTAACCGAAGTATACCTGATGGCAGCCATGCTCAGTGCAACAGCTGAAAAGCATCCGGCCCGGGCCTGGGATTTAAACATGAATTCCCTTTTACACGTCCTCGAACTCGGCAGGATGGGTCTTTATTCGAAGCTATTCTGGCCCTCCAGCATTGCCGTTTTTGGCCCGAAAACCCCCAAAGATAACACCCCTCAATTTACGGTAACAGAACCCTCCACCGTGTACGGCATCAGCAAGAAGGCGGGTGAGGGTTGGGCATCCTATTACCACAGGAAATACGGCGTGGACGTTCGCAGCCTTCGTTACCCCGGGCTGATCAGTTGGAAAACCCAGCCGGGAGGTGGAACCACTGACTACGCGGTTGATATTTTCCACCAGGCATTGAAAACAGGAAGCTATGAATGCTTTCTGAAAGCAGATACGGCCCTCCCAATGATGTATATGGCTGATGCCATTGATGCCACACTGCAATTAATGGAGGCTCCTGCCGGGGCGCTCAGTATACGGACCTCTTATAATCTGGGTGCCCTCAGCTTTACCCCTGAGGACCTGGCGCGAAGTATCACATCGGATCTCCCTGATTTTAGAATCAGCTATGTTCCCGATTCCCGGCAGGAGATCGCGGAATCATGGCCACATAGCATTGACGATTCACAGGCACGAAAAGACTGGGGGTGGAAACATCGGTACGACCTGGAAAAATTGACCCGGGAAATGCTCCGCAACCTTCGGGAAAACAATTAAGACCCTGTCGGGGCTTCGGCCCGGAATTTGAGTTTTTTCTCAATGGCGGAGATCATTTCCATAGCGATATCTTTTCCGGTGGCACCTTCGATTCCTTCGAGACCCGGGGAAGAATTTACTTCGAGTAACATAGGCCCCCGGTTCGAACGAATGATGTCTACTCCGGCCACGGCTAAGCTCAGTGCTTTAGCAGCCTTTAGTGCGAGTTTTCGCTCCTCAGTGGTGATTTTTATCCTTCCGGCTTTGCCCCCCTGGTGAATATTCGCCCTGAATTCTCCTTTTTCGGCCTGTCGCTGCATGGATGCCACCACTTTGCCGTCAATGACGAAGCATCGGATATCCTGACCATTGGCTTCCTTGATAAATTCCTGCACAAGTATGTTGGTCTGTACACTTTTAAAGGCATTGATTACGCTCTCCGCGGCCTTATTGGTCTCCGCCAGGACGACCCCTTTTCCCTGGGTGCTTTCAAGAAGTTTGATGATCAGGGGCGCACCGTTGACCATTTTGATCAGATCCCGGGTGTCGTTAGGTGATTTCGCGAACCCGGTAATGGGAATGTGAAGGTCATGAAGGGCAAAAAGCTGGGAGGCGAAAAGTTTATCCCTGCTGCGCGAGATGGCGTCCGCCGAATTCTGACAGTAAACACCGAGGTTCTGAAATTGCCGGATCAGTGCACAGCCGTAAAAAGTTACTGAAGGTTTAATTCTCGGGATAATGGCATCAAATTCATTGAGGATGTTCCCTCCCCGATACCGGATTTCCGGGGATTTTGTATCCAGTCGCATATACACCAGTTCCACATTGAGAAAAACGATCTCATGACCGCGTTCCATGGCGGCTTCCATAATCCGACGATTGCTGTACAGGTTGGGGTTGCTCGCGAGCAGTGCAATTCTAAGGCCGGAACGCTGTTCCACGTACGGGGCGTATAACTCATCCAGGGCTTCCTTTGTAAAATCATGCTGAAGGGACGACTGACCGGGATCCACAAGATACCGCCCCGAGAGGGCTTCCCTGCCGAGAAGCATTCGATACTCCATAGAATCCCGATTGGCCAGGGTTAGTTCTATAGGGAAAGTTTCCCCCCCAAGGGTGAGCAAAGTCTTAATCACCAGACGTTCCTCGGAGATTCCGGTAGATCCGCGGACCATCCTGCGGTCGATAAGTCGGGCCGAACAGGGTATGGTTATACTGCGGTTGTGTTGTAGGGGATGAACTTCAAAATTTACCCACTCTTCCCCGTGCCGCATTTCAATCCGGGTGTTCACAGCCTGAATTGAAGACGTTCGTGCACCACTGTCCACCCGAGCCCGAATAGCGGGAATACCGAGTTGTTCAAATACGCACCACTCGTCGTTACCGAGGACCTTTAGTTGTTCCATCTTAATTTAATATGTCGTTAGAAAAATCAGCCGGGATACAGGTACCTATAAAATACAGAATTGAGAAGGCCACAGGCTTACCACCCGGGCGAATGTCCTGAAATACTCTTGAATCCACGGGACGCGTGCAGCAGGGCGGAGGGTCATTCCTCTTCCGGATCATCGATATCCGGGATAGCATCGGGGTCATCATCCTTAAAATCCGAATAGTCATCCTCGTCGTAATTTGCCATGGTGTGCTCGAGTTTTGCACTGATTTTGACCAGGTACTTGGTGTCTTCAGTCACAACTTCAACGGCTTCAATCCGCTCTCCCTGGGCATTTCGAAATGAAATAACATTATCGTCATCATATCCGTCAGGATAGCGCTCCACCAGGAGCTTAAGCACCTCCGGGGTGAGTTTTTTAAAATCTACGATAACGCGTCTCAGGCCGTCCATGATTACATTTTTAAAAGATAAGCAAATATGAGCGGTGCCACAATGGTAGCGTCGCTTTCAATGATAAATTTCGGGGTGTCTATGCCGAGTTTTCCCCAGGTTATTTTTTCATTGGGAACTGCCCCTGAATACGAGCCATAGCTCGTCGTACTATCGCTGATCTGGCAGAAATAACTCCAGAATGGCGTTTGTGTCCTTTCCAAATCCTGGTATAACATAGGCACTACGCAGATAGGGAAATCCCCTGCGATACCCCCTCCAATTTGGAAAAATCCGATGCCCTTCTCAGAATTTTGAGTGTACCAGTCCGCCAGAAATGTCATATACTCGATACCTGAGCGCATAGTTTGGGCAGAAAGCTCCCCTTTTATCACATAGGATGCAAAGATATTTCCCAGGGTGCTGTCCTCCCACCCGGGACACACCAGCGGCAGATTTTTTTCAGCGGCAGCATACATCCAGGAGTCCTTTAAATCGATTTCATAATACGGTTCAAGAACACCGGAAAGCAACAATTTGTAGAGAAATTCGTGAGGAAAATAGCGTTCCCCCGCTTCCTCGGCATCTTTCCAGATCTTAAAAATGTGCTTTTGCAGGCGCCGAAAAGCTTCTTCCTCCGGAATACACGTATCGGTGACCCGGTTTAATCCCTTTTCCAGCAGTTCCCATTCATCTTCAGGACTCAGATCTCTGTAATCGGGCAGGCGCTTATAATGGGAATGGGCTACCAAATTCATCACATCCTCTTCCAGGTTTGCCCCGGTACAGGAAATAATATGCACCTTATCCTGCCGGATCATCTCCGAAAAGATCTTACCCAATTCAGCGGTACTCATGGCACCGGCTAAACTGATGAGCATACGGGAACCCTTATTCAATTGGGTTTCATAGCCCCGGGCAGCATCTACTAAGGCCGCAGCATTAAAATGCTTGAAATAGCGGGTAATAAATTCGGAAACCGGGGCTTCAGTAGTCATCTTCTTCAAATCTTGCATTGAAATTCTTTTGGCGATCCTGTCCCGTACCCATGGATTCATCCTCCAAATCCAATCCGGACTCCTGGTCCCTGTATTTATAGCTCAGCATTTTGTAGTACAATTTCGCAGCCAGAAAATTAGGGGATTTATCCTGCGGGTTCGGGCAGAGTTCCACCAGGTCAAAACCGACCACATCCTTCTCCTCAAATACTTTCTGAAGAAACTCCAGGGTTTCGTACCACAAAAGCCCTCCGGGTTCAGGTGTTCCCGTGGAGGGCATAATTGAAGGGTCCAGGGCGTCCAGATCAAAGGTGATGTACACCTGATCCGTCATCAAATCCAGCACCTTATCCATCCAGTACTCATCTTCGGCCATTTCGTGGGCAAAAAAAGTTTTCTCAGAATCCATAAACGTCTTCTCCAGGGCATCCATGCTTCGGATACCTACCTGGATCAGATTGGTCGTCTGCGATGCCTCGTGCATGGCACAGGCGTGGTTGTAGGGACTACCCATATAGGATTTACGCAGATCTGCATGGGCGTCGATCTGCAGGATGGTGATGTTTTCAAAACACTCATTAAAAGCCCTTATAGCTCCAATGGAAATGGAGTGTTCCCCACCTACCAGGGTTACAAAATGGTTTCGTTTTATATAGTCCTTGGAAATCTCATGTACCTGGTTGACCACAGTTTCGGGATCTGTGGCTCCATCAATTGCAGGGGCTAGGTAAATCCCCTGTTTATAGACTTCCGTATCGGTTTCGATATCGTATAACTCCATGTTTTCAGCGGCTTCCAAAAAAGCCTCCGGGCCCTTGTCTGAACCTTTGCCCCATGTAGTGGTACCGTCAAAAGGAACGGGGATCAATACTACTTGTGCGGTTTCCAACTGCCCAAACTCCGGGGGAATTCCCGCGAAGGTTGTTTTACTTCTCATTTTAAATAGGTTTATTAGAATATACTGATTTATTGCTTTGGGATATTTCCACCACTTCTCGTTTTTTCTGTGGCGCATACCCCAGGATACTGAGATTCTCCTCTGCACTTTGTTGCTCTCTGAAGAGGGAAACCTGAAAATCTCCCGCTGCATTTTTATCAATGAGCAAATGCTTGGGATAGGGAATCAGGCAGTGCTGCAGCCCTCCATACCCCCCGATAGTTTCCTGATAGGCCCCGGTATTAAAAAAGGCAATATAAAGGGGGTGTTCAGACTGAAATTTGGGTAAATAAATGGCGTTTAAGTCCTGCTGGCTGTTGTAATAGTCGTCGCTGTCGCAGGTGAGGCCACCCAGGAGGACCCGCTCATACGTATCGTTCCACCTGTTGATGGGCAACATGATAAAGCGCCTGTTGATAGCCCAGGAATCGGGAAGTGTGGTGATAAATGAAGAGTCAATCATATTCCATTTCTCCCGGTCGTTCTGTTGTTTCTGATAAAGTACCTGATAGATCGCCCCCCCGCTTTCTCCCACGGTAAAACTTCCGAATTCGGTAAAAATATTGGGCACGGGCACCCCGGCTTCTTCGCAGGCCAGATTGATCTGATTGACTATTTCATCGACCATATACTGATAATCGTATTCAAAAGAAAGGGAATTCTTGGTTGGAAATCCTCCGCCGATATTCAAACTATCGAGGGTGGGACATCGTTTTTTCAAGGCGACATACACCTTTAAACACTTGAGCAATTCGTTCCAGTAGTATGCGGTATCCCGTATCCCGGTATTGATAAAGAAGTGGAGCATCTTCAGCGACACCTGAGGGTTGTCTTTCAGGTGTTTGTCGTAAAAAGGAACAATATTCCGATACCCGATACCCAGTCGGGAGGTATAAAATTCGAATTTGGGCTCCTCCTCCGAGGCAATTCGAATACCTACCTGAAAACGATCCTCAATGGCGCTGGAAAGCAGTCCCAGTTCTTCGAAATTATCGAGGACCGGAATGCAATTACGCTGTCCCCCATTAATGAGGGTTGCGATATTCTCGATGTAGGCATCCCTTTTAAAGCCGTTGCAGATCACATAGGTATCCCTGTCAATCATACCCTCTCGCTTCAACTGCTGTACAATTTCAATATCAAAGGCCGAAGAAGTTTCGATATGGATGTCATTTTTAAGGGCTTCATCCAGGACATACCTGAAATGTGAGCTTTTGGTACAATAACAATAGAAATACTTCCCCTTGTAATCGTATTTCTGCATGGCTGAAGCGAACCAATTTTTGGCACGACCTATATTCTCCGAAATCTTTGGGAGATAGGTAAACTTCAGCGGGCTGCCGTACTGCGCAACGAGTTCGCTCAGGTTCAGGCCATGGAACAAGAGTTCCGCCTGATCCAGTGAAAACTCTTCCGTTGGAAAATCATAGGTCTGTTCGATCAGATCCCGAAATCTGACATTCATTGTTCTGTATGTATTAGTATGGGATGAATGGGAAAGGATAATACCTCCCTTAGGACCATCCCCTCTGGCCCAAAAAAGAAAAACGAGGTGCATGCATCCGCGTTTTTACCATATAGGAAAAAACCCGGATGCACGGTTGCAGGAGTTAGCTCTAAGTTTCGGTTGCCTTTTCGAAAGGCGGTACCCCGGTATAACTCCCTTAATCCCGGTACCCCGAACCTAAAAACACGATTCACAATGTTCAGCTATAAACCAGGATGGAACTGGTTTACACATGCAAATGAACTCATTTTTAGTTAAAAACAAGGGTTTTGAAAAAAAAATATCAACCAATCCTATACTTTTATATATCAGTACTTTATTGAAATATTCCTCTGTGGTAAAAAGAGCCTTTTGGAGTTTTGCGTACCTTAGCGAGTGGTCAAAAACTCTAAATTCCTGTCCGAATGAAAAACTGTGCTGCTTTTTTATTGCTTTTACTTCCTTTAATGATGCTGGGTCAAATCGCCCCGGGCGTATATACGGCCTCCGAAACACTGGAAAACGGGAAGCGTAACTACCTACTCCTGGTCACCGATTCCTATATGGTCCATACCGTTTACAACTCCAACCCTGCGAAGTTTATAAGCACGATGGGTGGGTATTACACCGTAGATCAGGACAGTCTGAAAATTACTTTGGAGTTCAACTCGGATTTTGAAAAAACCGGAGAACGGGAACACCGGGCGTATATTGGTTTTCAGAGCGGTCAATTGGTGTTTAACGAGAATTCCGCCCGCCCCTATACCCGACAACCTGAAGTTGCACAACCCCTGGACGGGCTTTGGCTGTTTGCGACCAGGGGCCCGGATACAGGACAGGAAAGACGGGGGGACAGTGCGCCTCGAAAAACCCTGAAGTTCTTAACTGACGGGCACTTCCAGTGGATTGCCTACAACGTAGAGACCATGGACTTCAGAGGAACAGGCGGGGGTCGGTACGCCGCCGAACAGGGTAACTACACCGAGGTAATCGAATTCTTCTCAAGAGACGATTCCCGCGTGGGTGCCGAACTGAGCTTTGAATTTGAACGCAAAGGTGACGACTGGCACCACAAAGGAAAAAACAGCAAAGGGGAACCTATGTACGAAATCTGGTCCCTGCGGTAACATAAAAGGCCGGGCGATCAGGACTTGGACCTGAGGATATCGGATTTGCCACCCCGTTTCTCCAGTAGGCGAATTCGCTGTATTTCTATCCCTTTATCCAGCGGCTTGAGCATGTCGTACATGTTAAGGGCAACCACACTGGCCCCGTGCATGGCTTCAACTTCAACTCCCGTCTTATAATTGGTTTTGACCGTTACCAGAATCCGGATCTCAAGTCCGTGAATCTCATAGACGATGAGCGCAGCTTCTATGGGGATTGGATGACAATCCGGGAGGAGTTCAGGTGTTTTCTTTATTCCCAGCAATCCGGCCGCCTTGCTCATCTCAAAGACATCTCCCTTTGGCACCCGGCCTTCTCGTATAGCTTCCAGGGTTTCCATTTCTGAAAGTACCAGGGTGGCCTCAGCAGTGGCAGTCCTCAGGGTAATATTTTTATGAGTGATGTCCACCATAGCTATTGATTGACTTTCCAGGAATAGCTTTCGTCACCGAAACATTCTTTTCCGAAGACGGGTAGCTCCTTTTTAATTCGTTCCACCACCTGATGCAGGGCCGTAAAAACCTCTTTCCTATGGGGGGAGGACACAAAAACAAAAAGGCAGATCTCCCCAACGCCGACGCTTCCCAAACTGTGGTAAATATGCATACAGCTCAGATCGAACTCGGCAAATGCTGCTTCCCGTATTTCGACAATTTTTTCGAGAGCCATATCCTCATAAGCCGAGTACTCAATGGCTTCCACG
>CAZEQO010000045.1:0-2182 GCA_964514365.1 uncultured Robiginitalea sp.
GTCTATTGAGGCCCTTAATAACAATGTCCATGTGTATGTGGAAAAACCCATGACGCATAACCTTACAGAGACCTATGCCCTGAAAGAGGCGGCTGCGAATTCCAGGGCGGCCTTCCAGGTAGGCCATCAACACAGGCAAACCCTGAGTTTTAAAACCGCCCGGGATATCGTTGAAAAGGAAATCCTGGGTCATGTTTCCCTGATTACAACCAATACAAACCGCAATGACGACAACGGGGCCTGGAATTACGATATACACCCTGAGGCCAGTCCCCAGACGATCGACTGGCAACAGTTTCTCGGAAGTGCGCCTGAAATCCCATTCAATAAAAACCACTTTTTCAGGTGGCGGAAATGGTGGGCTTATGGCTCAGGCCTTTCAGGAGATTTACTCACCCACGATTACGACCGATTGAACTGCGTTTTAAAAATGGGGATTCCCAAATCTGTAATGGCCTCTGGCGGGATTTACACCCACAGGGACGGACGAAACGTGCCCGATGTTCTACAGGCGAATATGGAATTTCCTGATTTCAGTACCGGAAGTACGCAAAGAAAAGGCAAGGAAAAAGGAATGACCTTTACCTATAGTGCTACCCTTGGAAATGGTTTTAACAGGCCTACCATGCTTATGGGGCATGATGCCTCAATGGAACTGGGGAACCGCCTGACAATATGGCCCGATGGAGGTTCTACCCGATATGCCGAGCAGTTGGAGGCTGGTAAGATGTCTCCACAAAGTCCTATCTACAATTATAATCCTGCAGCTTCAGCCCTGGATGGTGTCTCGTCGGCCACCTCGCAGTATTTTGCGGATAAAGGATTGATGTGGACCTACGTGGACGGAAAACGCGTTGATTCTACATTTCTGCATATGCGGGAATGGCTGAGCGTCATCCGAAATGGCGGTACGCTCAGTTGTGGAATTCAGGAAGGTTTTGACGAGGCCATCGCGGCACATATGACGGGTCTTTCCTGGAAATTGGGAAGACGGATAGAGTGGGACCGTGAAGGCCAGCAGGTTATCCCTATTGAAGGTGTAAATCTGGATGAAGTCCTGTTACAGAGCCCTCCGGGTGTAGGCAGTCTGGAGGCCGATGTGGTAGCGGCTCTATAGGGGTTGTGTGGGTTTAAGGTTCAAGGTTCAAAGTTCCAAGCAGAAGTGGGCAGTGGGCAGTTGGCAGTGGCAGTGGGCAGGAGAGTCGGCAGTGGGCAGGAGAGTCGGCAGTTGGCAGGGTCATTGTACAAGGTTGAATATCTTTTTTGACTGCAAACTGCTACTGCCTACTGAAGACTTTTAATTGCGAGTAGTTTTTTAAGGTCAGGCATCAACAATTATGACTATTTTTGACAAAAGCTAGTTGTAAGGTATGAAGGGGCTTCTACTATTCCTGCATGGGCCAATCCTGCGTTTCGCAGGGTTGGCCCTCGTCTTTCTTACGTTTGCCTGCAACGGGGATGACGATGCCTCTCAGGTAATCGACTGCGAACAGGAGTCCGGCCTTGTCCAAATTGATGACGATAGTGCCCAAGGGGGGATGACCGTACAGTTTTCAATTCAATACACCGGGAATCTATCAGTCACAGAAGTAAACTGGGATTTCGGGGACGGGACAAAGGACAGCGGCAGTTCAGTATCCCATTTATACATTAATTCCGGAACGTATAAGGTGCAGGCTCAGGTCAGCCTGAGAAGTGGTGAAAACGAGTGTCTGGCTGTATCCAAGACCTCGGTAAACATTCAGTAAGCAGGGGTTACTCCGCCATAAAGATGGCGTTGGCAAAGAACAGTTTTCCATTTTCCCAGAATCCACGGAACAGCGGATTATCTGCCATATATACCACTTCCCCGCGCCCGTAGTCTTCCATGGCAAAGACGAGACTCTCTGCAAGGTTTGTAACGGCTTTACTCCCGGCAAATCCCGCAACAGGCAGAGGCGATTCCCCTAAGGCGGCAACAGTACCCCCATCGGGTAAGACATAGGTATCACTGCCCAATTTCAGGGTGTAATAGGTATCCCCATACCCAAAGGCCATGGGGTGTGTTGGGTCTACCCTGGTTTTAAAAATGGCCCCGGTGATTTCTCCACGGATCCTTTCCCTGCTTGTCTCTGCGAATGAGGGAGGGGTTTCTGCTTCAAGATCTTCAGACTCCTGTTCCTTCTGCTCGATACGCGCGGCG
>CAZEQO010000045.1:2230-6177 GCA_964514365.1 uncultured Robiginitalea sp.
CATCAGCCACCCAATCTTTAAGCTGATCCTTTCGACTTTCATTCAGGAAACTCCGGTAACCCCAACCATCGGGTAACACCAGGACATCGTAATCATCAAGGGTAACCCCATCAAAATATTCAGCATCCAGGACGGTTAGGGGATAGTGAAGTTGTTGTTCGAAATAATGCCAGACCTCCCCGAATCTCAGGGTGGAGGTAGGTTCTCCCGACAATACGGCCACCCGGGTTTCCGGGATCATACCCACATAACGGGACCCGAAGTCCTTTCCCGAATCTACCATGCCCGTGCGGGCAGGGGTCAGGGGTTTTTGATGCTTTTCCACAAGGGTTTGAAGTATTTGTTCAAAATCAGGCTTGCGAAGATTATCGCTGCGGCTAATGATAAGACTGCCTGCATCCCAGGTCTTCCCGCCCAATTGGAATGGCCGTTCTGACCTGCGTACCCGGATACCGTTTTGAACTAAATCGGATAAAAACCGGGCATCTTTCATGCTATTCCAGTCCCCGATATGGGCAAAGGCTCCTTTCTCAATCCCCAGGGGGACGGCACTCCAGGGTGCGGCCTGAGAGGCATCTGTTTTTACCAGTCCCTCACTGGCCAGGGCATCCAGGCCATAGGCATAAGGTAATGACCAGGCCGTGATGTCGTATGTCAATGAATCGCTGAGGACGGCATTGGGTTCGAACAGTACTTTTACCATGGTACCTTTTTTCTGGTTGGTAGAGACTACCATACTCCCGGAATTTGTTTTCAGGGAGGTAGTGGCGCCCGATCCGAAGTTGAGGCCGCGGACTGTAGATTCTCCAGCCCAGCCGTAGTTTATTTCATGTTTGTCCAGTAACTCAGCCAAAGCCCTTTGCTTATCCGGGTCACCATTGAGGATATAGGACTTGTACTTGAAGTCTTTGTCGCCCTTGAAAAAGTTTCGGAATTCTTCGTTCAGTGTCCCGGCATTCTGGGAAGCGACCTCCACGGTACTGAGCCCAGTGGTCAGGTGATGGGCAATCCGGTCTTTCAGGGTTAGGGTATCCCCGGAAGCCACTTCCACCGCCAGGCCGGCCCGGCCACTTCCACCTTGTTCATAGGTCATGCCAATGGCCCCGTTATAGGTCGGGTAGGTATCCCCATAGCTTGGATAGAAGAGATCGAATACCTCACGGGTGAAATAGAACCAGCCGTTCTGGTCGAAATAACGGGCGTGGTTCTTCCCGATTTTCACCTGGAATTCCCTTTGGAAATCGGTAATCACTTCGTGATAGGGTTCGGCTGCCGGGGCAAAATAATACGGGTTATTCATGCCCTGTTCATGAAAATCCACATGAATATGCGGCATCCATTTGTTGAATTGTTTCAGGCGTTGCTGGCTTTCAACCTGGGTGAGCCAGGCCCAGTCCCTGTTCAAGTCAAACATGTAGTGGTTGCTTCGCCCGGACCACCATCCTTCCCGGTGTTCCTTACTGTTCGGATCCACCTGATACGGGGTATTTTTATGCTGATAGTACCAGTTTACATAGCGCTCCCTTCCATCCGGGTTGATGCATGGATCAATGATGACCAGGGTATTCTCCAGGTAAGCCTTTTTTGACGTAAGCAGGTCGTACAGCGTCTGCATGGAGGCTTCTGTACTGACACTTTCATTTCCGTGGACGTTATAACTCAACCATACGACGGCGACTTGCGAATCTCCTCCTCCCTCAGTACTCTGCAAATGTGCAGTTCTCAGAGCTTCCACGTTCTGCATGTTTTCAGGGCTCGAAAGTATAGCGAACATCAGTGGCCTGCGCTCATTGGTATACCCGTAGGGCTGTAGTTGAACCTGTCCGGGCAGGGACTCCCCTACATATTGGAAATAGGAGATGACCTCGTGATGCCTGGTAAATTGGGACCCCAGCTCATACCCCAGGAATTCTGAAGGGGATTTGAGATCCTGGGCATGGTGTTGCATCACCATTAAAAAAGCGAATAGACAGGTAAAAATTCTCATATGCTGTTTGTGTTGAGGTATAAATCTAAGGATTCTGTATTGTTTTATCATCACCAAAGCACCAATCCGTGCGACTTTCTTAACGTATTTTTAGGAATTGATCGCCATGGGAATTTTATCTTTGGGAACTCATTATATCCTATGCACTTCCAGGGAATTCCGTTTGAGGATACCGGTTTTTTTTCAGGTCTTATTGAAGGTTATCTCGATCAGCGGGATGATTTAGTACCTTTTTATGGCCGTTTCCCATCCCTGGAAGCTTTCAGGGGTCAGATCGCGGATAAAGAGCGCGAATTTCCTCTAAGCCATCGGCTTCGGGTATCTGGAGTATTGTCACAACAGTATGCTGAATTGAAAGCTTCCGATGCCACCCTGGAGCACATAGAGGCCCTGAAAGATTCAAAAACGTTTACTGTCGTAACAGGCCACCAGCTCAATTTGTTTACGGGCCCCCTGTATTTTGCCTATAAAATCCTGTGTGCCGTGAAGCTCGCAGCTGAGCTCACTGAGGCCTATCCGGATTGTCGTTTCGTGCCCGTCTATTGGATGGCCACTGAAGACCACGATTTTGAGGAGATCAACCATTTTAATTTCAGGGGTAAAAATATTCACTGGAATCGGGAAGCCGAAGGAGGGGTAGGCCGAATGGATTTAAAGGGCCTCGAAGCGGTCTATGAGACTTTTTCCGCAGATCTCGGACCCGGAAAGCGTGCAGATGCACTGCGGGAGCTTTTTAAAAATGCCTACCTGAAGCAAAACGACCTCGCTGCGGCTACACGCTACCTTGCCAATGAACTCTTTGGGGCATTGGGCCTGGTCATTATCGACGGGGACGAACCGGGACTAAAAGAGCTTCTCATCCCGCATATTGAAAAGGACGTACTTGATAACCTGGGATATCGATCTGTAAGTAAGAGCATCGATAAACTCCAGGAGCTTCCCGGAGACTACCACATACAGGTAAACCCCCGGGAGATTAATTATTTCTACCTGCTGGACGGACTGCGCAACCGCCTGGTGGCCCATGAAGATGGGTTTGGAGTGGTAGATTCAGATCTTTTTTTTACCGAAAAGGCTTTAAAAAAGGAACTTCGCGAGCATCCTGAACGGTTTTCCCCCAACGTTATCACCAGACCCCTGTATCAGGAAGTGATTCTGCCGAACCTCTGTTATATCGGAGGAGGAGGGGAATTGGCCTACTGGCTCGAACTTAAAGCGTATTTCGAGGCTTCCGAAGTGGTTTTCCCTATATTGCTGTTGCGGAATTCCGCTTTGTTGATGACCCGGAAACAGCGGGCAAAACTCGAAAAATTACAACTCGATATAAAGGATCTTTTTCTGGATTCGGATCGCCTGATCGAAAAAAGGGTTCGAGAGATTTCAGAAATTTCCATTGATTTCACCCCCCAGCGCGAACATCTTAAGAAGCAGTTTAAGGATCTTTACAGTCTTGCCGGTAAAACGGATAAATCCTTTTTGGGAGCTGTAAAGGCCCAGGAGGTAAAACAGCTCAACGGCCTGGATCGCCTTGAGAAAAGGTTGCTTAAGGCGCAGAAACGAAAATTAAAAGATTCCGTCTCCCGGGTTCGCGATCTCCAGGACTCCCTATTTCCCGGGGGTAGCTTACAGGAACGCAGTCGGAATTTCTCCGAGTTCTACCTGGACATGGGGCCATCCCTGTTCGAAAACCTTCTTGAGGGTTTTAGTCCGCTGGACATGGAGTTTTTAGTCTGCACCCCTTAGTTTGGGCGTTTCGGGATGGTGAACCTATCCCGGCAGCATTGGAATTGGGCCTGGTGCAGGGCTTTTTCACTGGCCCTTCACGCATGAATGGGTTTCCCCGCCTTTGCGGTTTCTGAAATGAGGCAGATCAGTTTAGCCGACCTTTCTTAATCCTATATTTGCAGTCATTGTAAACTTTCCTCACCCATGCACACCATAGATATCGATACCGTTGAAA
>CAZEQO010000045.1:6187-17465 GCA_964514365.1 uncultured Robiginitalea sp.
AGCAATTATCAAACGTATTATGTTTATCTCTTTAATTTTTGATTTAACTTAATATTTGCCATAATCTTAATTTAATGAAGCCATTAATGCTTCAAAATGTAACTCATCTTTTTCCTCTCTCAATGACACTAAGTCAGTACAAGCATGTTCAATATCGGCTACAAATTCACTGTGCCTATGCAATCTATCGATACTGTTGAAATGACCCTTGATGTGATGAAATACGCCATCAGTAGGATCACCAACAGCGCCCCCGATTTGGGGCAGCCCAAAAGGGAATCTGAATTGCACGCCCTGGCCGGGGAAACTGTAACCCCCGAAGGGATAGGAGGGGAGAAGGCCTTCCAGATATTTCGGGATATACTGGTGAAGGCAACCGTTCCCATTGATCACCCCCGCCACCTCGCCTTTGTCCCGGCAGCCCCTACGCGGGCGGCAATCCTTTTCGACCTGATTACTTCGGCCTCTTCAATACACGGGGCCTACTGGATGGAGGGCGCCGGGGGTATCTATTGCGAGAATCGGGCTATGGACTGGCTTATTTCCCTTACAGGGATGCCTGAAGGTGCTTTTGGGGTTTTTACCAGTGGTGGAACGGCGGCTAATTTATCGGCCATGGTGACGGCCCGGGAAGCCTGCCGTAAAAAGACAAATGCACCAGGAGAAAAGGGGATGATCATTACCTCAAGTGGTGCCCATAGTTCCATTAAGGCCATGGCCAAGGTTATTGACGTAGATGTTCACCTGGTCCAGACTGAGGATCATATGACCGGGACGCAATTGCAAGAGGCCTTGCAGGAATTGCCTTCAGAGTCCCGGAAGCGGGTTTTTGCCGTAGTGGCCACAGGAGGTACCACCAATGCGGGTATCATTGATGATTTGGATGGTATTGCGAGCGTATGCCAGGAAGAAGGCCTGTGGTTTCACGTGGATGCGGCCTATGGAGGTGGGGCCTTGGCCGCCGACTCCGTCCGCCATCTTTTTAAAGGGATTGAAAAGGCTGATAGCGTGACCATTGATCCCCATAAATGGCTTTTCAGTCCATATGATTGCGGGGCCATCCTCTACCGGGATCCGGAGCAGGCCCGGGAAGCGCATCAACAGGACGGTTCTTATCTCGATATTTTTCGGGACGAAGGGGCCAGGGGATTCAATCCGTCGGATTATCAAATTCAACTCACCCGGCGCCTGAGGGGGATGCCGCTATGGTTTTCCCTTGCCACCCATGGAACTGACAAATACAAATGGGCCGTTGAAAGGGGGATAACCCTGGCCCGGGAATCCGGGGAACTGATTCGTAAGGAAGCACATCTGGAACTTGTTCGTGAGCCCAGCCTGTCCTGTGTGTTATTTCGGCGTATAGGTTGGAATCCCGAGGATTATACGCATTGGACCTATGAGAACCATAAAGCAGGACTCGCCTTGGTGGCTCCTACAAAATGGGCATCCGGGGAAGGTTATGAGACTGTACTGCGCTTTTGTTTTATCAATCCTGATACCACCCAGTCCGATGTACGCGCCATTTTGGATACCCTAAGGGACTAAATAGTCACTTTTCCAGTCGCCCTCCCGTTTCGAAAAACGAATTCGAATGTGGTTGGGGCGTTTGAGCTGCACGAGTTCAATTTTAAAGGGCAGGATATATACTGCCGCGAAATAAGACCGTTCCTCTACATATTCAATTTTGTCCGGATTCTGGATTTCCGTGCCGGGCGCTATGGCCGTGCGATAATCCAGTTGGGATTTTTCCCCGATGCGTGCCCATAGGCCCTGCAGTATCTCTTCGTCCCTCTCACGAATGGCCAGCCCTTCCATACGCAGTTGCAACAGCTTTTCAGGATGGTAGAACAACAGACTCACCTTGTTGTTCTCCTTGATGTGGAGAATTTTTTTAGACCTTGAATCCGTGTAAAAGGTCAGTCGCATGTTCTGAGGATCAAAATCGCGGATTCGAACGGTTCTGAGACGGGGAAGGTTACCCAGGCCGAGGGTGGCCAGGGTGGTGAATTTAAAAGGGTGGTTAGGGTCGGTTACCCCATCCTTTAGTTCACTGATAATCCCTTCCCATTTATGGTCCTTCATGATACCATACATTTACCTAAAGTTACGAAAAAAAGACCTTAACCCGTGTATAAGAAACGGTTTTTGTATCCATTCTACACAAGGGGTTTTGGCTCCTTTGGACACTGATTAAAAACACTGTTTTCGGATAGGGGCGGAGAGGAGTCAAATTTAATATAGGATTGAAAAAATTGATCGGAACTTTTGGCAGAATTCTACGGTCGAAACACCGGTAAATGTACAGATTTCACTCAAAAAAGCAATTTGTAGGAAAAGGTTTAAAAAGCTAATAACCAGAAAATTAAAATTGGTTATATCAACTACTAGTAAATATGTTTGTATTTTAGACGAATTTAGGGAATTCAGCCTTGCTTAGCCTGGAATTGAAGGTCGGATGTGGCGTGCGGGTGGTCTGTTTCTGAACGTTTTCAGGACCCACCTACCTACTCCCCCGGATATGTATTCCGATTGGTTTTTGCTACAGCAGAATCCCCGTTGGGGGACCGGGGTTTTTGTTTTTTATAAGCTGGGGATAAGTATTGATAAACAGCTTCGGTTGCATTTGAGCATTTTACTATTTTTGGCCATGCAAAATAACGTCCTGATCTTAGACTTCGGTTCCCAGTATACTCAACTCATTGCCCGACGTGTACGCGAACTCAATATTTTCTGTGAAATCAAACCTTTTAATGCCCTGCCGGAAGATCTTTCCAGCTATAAGGCGGTAATTCTTTCGGGTTCTCCTTTTTCGGTTCGGGCAAAAGAAGCCCCCCACCCCGATTTAAGCAAAATCAGGGGGCATGTGCCCATACTTGCAATCTGTTATGGGGCCCAGTACATCGCCCACTTCAGTGGTGGGAACGTGGCTCCCTCCAATACCCGGGAATACGGAAGGGCCAAATTGGAAACCATAGCATCTGATCCCTTCTTTAAAGGTGTTTCCGAACATTCCCAGGTTTGGATGAGCCATAGTGATACTATAGAAACCCTGCCGGAACATGCTGAATTACTGGCAAGTACGCAGGATGTGGTAAATGCTGCCTTTAAGATAGAAGAAGAGAATATCTACGGGATTCAGTTTCACCCGGAGGTCTACCACACTAAAGAGGGGAAACGTATCCTGGAAAATTTCCTCGTGGGTATTTCGGGCCTGGAGCAAACCTGGACACCTGACGCCTTTGTGGAGACTACTGTGGAGGAACTGAGGCAGAAAATTGGTGATGACAAAGTAATTCTCGGGCTTTCGGGGGGTGTGGATTCCACCGTAGCCGCTGTACTGCTGCACCAGGCTATCGGCAAGCACCTGCATTGTATTTTCGTCAACAATGGGTTGCTTCGTAAAAATGAGTTTCAGGAAGTGTTGGATCAGTATGAGCATATGGGCCTGAATGTGAAGGGTGTAGATGCTTCCGACTTGTTTTTAAACGCCCTTAGGGGTGAGGCAGATCCCGAGAAGAAAAGGAAAATAATAGGTAAGGTATTTATTGATGTCTTCGACGATGAAGCGCATAAGATTGAAGATGCGCGCTGGCTTGCCCAGGGTACGATTTACCCAGATGTGATCGAATCCGTTTCTGCGACCGGCGGGCCTTCTGCTACCATCAAAAGCCATCACAATGTCGGCGGATTACCCGACTTTATGAAATTGAGCGTGGTGGAGCCGCTGAAAATGTTGTTTAAGGACGAGGTACGCCGGGTAGGAGCCACCCTGGAAATACCCGATGAACGCCTTGGAAGACATCCCTTTCCGGGCCCGGGATTGGCCATACGAATACTTGGGGATATTACTCCTGAAAAAGTGGAAATCCTCCAGGAGGTTGATCACGTATTTATTAAGGGACTTGTCGACTGGGGGCTCTATGACCAGATCTGGCAGGCCGGAGCCATCCTGCTTCCGGTGCAGAGTGTAGGGGTGATGGGGGATGAGCGCACTTATGAAAAATGCGTAGCTTTACGAGCGGTGGAAAGCACGGATGGAATGACGGCAGATTGGGTACATCTTCCATATGAGTTTATGCAGAAGATCTCAAACGATATTATCAATAAAGTTCCAGGTGTAAACCGGGTGGTGTACGATATCAGCTCTAAACCACCTGCAACCATTGAATGGGAATAATTATGAAGTTTGTAAAGCATTGGTTTTTATTGGCTTGCCTGTTACTGGTATTCGGATGCAAGGCAAAGGCACAACAGTTCCGGACGCACGCGGTAACCGCGGGAGAAACCCTTGAGTCCGTAGCACAGCAATATCAGGTGACCCCTGAGGACCTGATGCGCTACAACAAAGAACTCCAGGCGGGAGCTGCGCTTAGGCCTAATACTATTTTGGTGATTCCCACAACGGGTTCTAAGCCCGTTAATGCTTCTGAAAATAAAAGAGTTATTTCCGATACCACAAATATTGAAAAACCTATCGGGTTTCAATCGCATCGCGTAAGGCGAAAAGAAACGCTTTACAGTATTTCACGCCGGTACGAGATTTCGGAAGAAAGGCTTAAACGGTACAACCCGGATTTGTATTCCAAATCCCTCCAAAAGGGAATGATGCTTCGTATTCCCCGGTATGCCCCGGGATCAGCGCCTGATCCGGAAGTAGGTGAAACAGAGCTCGTAACCTATGAGGTGCAGCCCAAAGAGACCCGCTGGAGTATTGCCCATAAATTCAAAATCACCATTGACAGCCTGGAAAAACTGAATCCGGAGCTCCCCGAGAATACAAGTTACCTCGCATCCGGGCAGGAGCTGCTGCTGCCCAAGGTCGCGGGGGCCGATATCATGTTGGAGGAGCCCACCCTGTACACCACTTTTACGGTACCCCCCAAGCAAACCCTTTATAGCCTGAGCCGCGAATACGAGGTTTCCAGGGAAGAGATCCTGAGGTTGAACCCTGAGATCGTCGAAGCGGGTGGGCTTAAAGAAGGGATGGTGCTGCGGTTGCCGGAGAAAAAAGCGCCGATCATTGCGGAAAGTGAGTATGTGTACTATGAGGTTCGTCCAAAGCAGACCCAGTATTCCCTGACCCGTCAGTTAGGTATCGGGTACGCTGATTTACTCGAAGCCAACCCCGAAATCGCCAACGGTCTGAAGGCCGGTACAGTCCTCCGCATTCCAAGGGCCAAAATAACGGACCTGGAAGTTAAGAACGACCTCGTGCTGGAGCCCTTTTCTTTAAAAGACAGTATCAATATCCAGAATACCCCCAGACTCCTTGTGCTACTGCCTTTCAGGCTTGATCGTCTCGACCTCAGCGATGGTGAGGGCACCCAGAAACGGATTCAGCAAAACAATGCCCTGCAGTACAGCCTGGGGCTGTACTCCGGGTTTTTAGTCGCCCTGGATTCTATTGCGGAGTTGGGGCTTTCTGTGGAGGTAAAAACCATGGATACCCAGCTGAATACCGAAGAGGTGAAAAGGGTCCTGATGGCAGAAGACCTGGGAGCCTATAATGCAATATTGGGACCCCTGTCCCCCGAGTCGGTCAGGGAAGTGGCCTTCCGGGCCTCAGACCTCAACGTTCCGGTCCTGGCCCCTTTGCCCATTGCAGATGAAATTCCCTTTGAGAATCTATTTTACTCCTTCACGCCTGAACAAAGGCTGCGCGCGCATATGCTGCGATTTGCTAAAGAACAGGTAACGGATCAGAAAATACTGATTATTTCAGATCAGAAGAATCAGGATGCAGAAATGCAAATCCTTGAAGCCTTTCCTTCGGCCAGCCTTGTAGAGCTGCGACAGGAAGAGAAGAATGTATCCCTGGACCGGGAGGTACTCATTAACCAGCTCTCCCAGGAGGCCGAGAATTGGATTTTTGTGGAAACAGACGATTTTAAAATCGCCTCCAGTGTGAGTTCCATCCTGAATTCTGCGAATTCTGACACTACCCAGATCCGGATGTTGACAACCCACCGGAACAAAGCCTTTGAAAATGAGGTCATATCCGTACCACACCTTTCAAATCTTAAATTTACCTTTCCTTCTGTGACCCGGGAAGCCAGTTCACCTGCCTTTACGCGCCGATATCGCCAGCGCTTTGGAGGGGATCCGGACCGCTATGCCGTTCGGGGTTTCGATTTGGGCATGGATGTGCTGTTGCGACTGGCCTACGACCTGGACCTCTATGCGGTCGCTGACCAGATCGGGGAGGTGGCCTATTCGGGGAATAAATTTAACTACTGGAAGGAATCCGGGTCCGGGTATTACAATACAGCCTCCTACATCCTGATGTATGAGGACCTACAACTCAAAGAACTCAAGGATCCATGACTTCAAAAGTAGTATACAAAGGGGGATTGCGAACGCGTTGTACCCATCTGAAATCCGGGGATCAGTTTACCACAGATGCCCCCGTTGACAACCATGGACTCGGCGAAGCCTTTAGCCCCACGGATACCATAGCAACAGGCCTGGCGAGCTGTATGCTCACTATGATGGGGATTCGGTATGGGGAGGAGCAACCCGCTCTGGAAGGTTCGTATGCAGAAGTGACCAAGCATATGGCTGCGAACCCCAGGAGGATTTCCCGGATTGAAGTCGATTTGTATCTCCCTGCCGGGATTTCTGAAAAAAACCGCAAGATCCTGGAAAAAACCGCGCGTACTTGCCCGGTTTGGTTTAGTCTGCACGAGGCTATCGAAAAGGAAATCCAGTTCTTTTGGACACTCTGAAAATACTTTTTCTGTTTTTACCTTTCCTGGGTTACGCCCTGCAGGCCGATGAAGCGAATGCCTTCGCATGGGAAGCAGGATCTCAATTGCGCTGGGAGGATTTCCGGGGCATCCCCCCGGCAGATAAAACGGTTGCCGCGACTACGGCAAGTGGGATTAGTTACTCCTTTAAAACCAGAGGGTTACCGGGGCAGTACTCCCTGGATTATGAGGTGATTGCCTATTTCTATCCCGAGAAATCCTGGTACCATCCCGAGCTTTCGAATGCCGTGGTACTGATGCATGAACAACTTCATTTTGACATCTCTGAACTCTATGCCCGGAAAATGCGTAAAATGCTCTCTGGACGTACTTTTAGCGGAAACGTCCGGGGGGAAGTGCGCCAGATTTTTTCGAAAATAAACCGGGAGCTCAAGGAATTTCAGGACCGGTATGACCTGGAGACTGATTTTTCAAGGAATCAGGAGGCACAACAGCGATGGAATAAGAGGATTTCCCAACGATTGGAGGAAAGCCATCCGTGATCTCACAGGGCAGCTTGAACGGCTTTGTCGTGAATTTTCAAGCGGTTGAACGCGAAAAAGCGCCGACTCCCTGCCCGAATTCCTCAGGTTCTTTGTAGCTTTGTATCCCGTAACAAAACCTGCACACATGCCTGCTACCAAGTACATTTTCGTTACGGGAGGTGTTACCTCATCACTCGGAAAAGGGATCATTGCCGCCTCTCTGGCTAAACTTCTACAGGCCAGGGGATATCGAACGACCATTCAAAAATTAGACCCGTATATCAACGTGGATCCGGGCACACTGAATCCCTATGAACACGGGGAGTGCTACGTAACGGACGACGGGGCGGAGACCGATCTGGACCTGGGGCATTACGAACGTTTTTTGAACGTCCGGACTTCGCAGGCCAATAATGTCACCACCGGCAGAATCTACCAGAGCGTTATCGAGAAAGAGCGCAGGGGGGAATTTTTGGGAAAGACCGTCCAGGTAGTGCCGCATATTACCAACGAGATAAAAGAACGTATTCAACTCCTGGGCAATAGCGGGGAGTACGATATTGTGATTACCGAAATCGGAGGTACCGTGGGGGATATAGAATCCCTGCCCTATATAGAAGCTGTGCGCCAGCTGCTGTGGGAACTGGGAGACCATAACGGCCTGGTGATCCACCTGACTTTGGTGCCCTATTTATCTGCAGCTGCGGAACTGAAGACCAAACCCACACAGCACTCAGTAAAGACCCTGATGGAGAGTGGGATTAAGGCCGATATCCTGGTCTGCCGTACAGAACACGAAATATCCGATGAGATTAAACAGAAGCTCGCCCTGTTCTGCAATGTAAAAAAAGAAGCGGTCATTCAGTCTATCGATGCCGAGACCATATACGACGTGCCTGTGATGATGCAGGAGGAAGGGCTGGACACCGTAGCTCTTGAAAAACTTAAATTGCCCGCACACCCCGATCCGGACCTGACCCTCTGGCTCGAATTCCTCAAAAAACTGAAGAATCCGAAGGATGAGGTGAACATTGGACTGATCGGGAAGTACGTAGAACTTCAGGATTCCTACAAGAGTATTCAGGAGGCCCTTATTCACGCCGGGGCCGGCAATGAGGTAAAGGTCAATGTGGTATCTATTCATTCAGAACACATCAGTACGAATAACCTGAAAACGAAGATGGCAGGCCTGGATGGGATTCTCGTAGCCCCCGGATTCGGGGAGCGGGGCATCGAAGGGAAGATTAAGGCCGTTCAATATGCCCGTGAAAACGGTATACCATTTTTAGGGATCTGTCTGGGGATGCAGATGGCCGTTATTGAGTTTGCGCGAAATCTTTTGGGTTATGAGGATGCGAATTCCACGGAGATGAACCCACAGACCACGCATCCTGTTATCGATCTGATGGAGGCTCAGAAAACGATTGTCAATATGGGGGGTACCATGCGATTGGGTGCCTGGGATTGCGAATTGTCTGACGGCACCCTGGCCCATAAAGTGTATAAGGGAGCGTCGACCATTTCCGAGCGCCACCGCCACCGCTACGAATTTAACAATGACTATAAATCAGAGCTGGAGGAGGCCGGGTTGATCACATCGGGTATAAATGCAGAAACGGGCCTCGTTGAGATCATTGAGATTGCGGGCCATCCCTGGTTTGTCGGAGTGCAGTACCACCCGGAGTACAAGAGTACTGTTGGGAGCCCGCACCCGCTTTTCGTGAGCTTCGTAGGTGCGGTCCTGGCATATAAGAAGGAAAGAAGCAATGCCAGTTTGGCATAAACTCCTCAAATGGGCCTATATTTGCACCTGCTTTTGATCCACCCCCGCCCTTTTGACCGGGAAAAACGGTAAAGAAAATATTCATGGAAGAAAAAAAACTGGATCCGAATTCCATCATTGGTTTCCTCTTAATATTTGGAATTCTGCTGTTCTGGTTCTATACCAACCAGCCCACCCCTGAAGAATTGGAAGCGCAACAGCAAGCCACAGAACAGGTAGAGCCGGCAGAAGTAGTTGCAGAAACACCCCAACCCATAAGCCCGGTTCAACAACCGGTAACGTACCCGAATGATTCCCTCGCCCAACAGGCTTACGCCAGCCAGGTGGGAGCTTTCGCATTTACAAAAGTAGCCGAGGGGGAAACCCTGCTTGAAAATGATCTGTTGCAACTCAAGGTCTCAAACCGGGGCGGACAGATCGTTGAAGCCCGGATGAAGGAATACGTCACCTATGACTCTGTCCCCGTCTATTTGGTGAAAGACGGCAATGCGCTTTTTAACCTGCAGTTGGCTACAAGTGACAACCGCCTTTTACAAACCCGGGACCTGTACTTTGAACCTGAGCTTATTGAAGAAGGTGAGAACAAGGTCCTGAGCATGAAGGCGAAAACAGCACCTGGCCAGTATCTGGAATACCGGTATACGATTAAGCCCGGGGAGTACCTGCTCGATTTTCAAATTCGCTCAGTGGGCCTGTCCGGCGTTTTGAATGAAGCACAGCCCGCCCTGATCGATTGGCAGTTGCGGGGCATTCGTCACAACAAAAGCGTGATGTACGGGAACCGATATACCCGCTTAACTTACAGGCACGAAGGGGATAAAATCAGCAAGTTATCTGAGAGTAGTGATGACGAGGAAACCGAAACAGACGTTCGGTGGATATCTTTTCGCCAGCACTTTTTCAGCACAATCCTCGCCTCAGACGAGCCTTTCGCCTCGGTTGACATGACTTCAAAAAATTTGGTCGAAGAGGAGAGTAAGGACGTTCAGTTCACAAAAGAGTTTGGGGTGCAGATGCCTGTGGATATTTCCGGGGGGGATTTTACAAAAAACCTTCACTGGTATTACGGACCCACGGATATTGATGTTCTCGAGAAATACGAGGACCTCGCCCTGGCAGACTCCATTCCTTACGGTTGGGGTATTTTTGGATGGATCAACCGGTATTTGTTCACGCCGTTTTTTAGCTTTTTGAGTTCGTTTTTACCTTATGGAATCGCCATTGTGGTCATGACCATAGTCGTGCGGATCTTGCTTTCCCCGGTTACCTATAAATCCTACCTGTCCCAGGCGAAGATGAAGGTACTCAAGCCGGAGATCACCGAAATCAATGAAAAGTACAAGGACAACGCCATGAAGCGCCAACAGGACACTATGAAGCTCTACAACAAAGCAGGGGTTAGCCCATTGAGTGGGTGTGTTCCGGCTTTATTGCAGCTACCTGTGTTTTACGCCCTCTTTATGTTTTTCCCGACGAGTTTTTCCCTGAGGCAGAAGTCCTTCCTCTGGGCTGATGACCTTTCTTCTTACGATACGGTGGCACAATTGCCATTTGCCATACCTTTCTACGGGGATCACATCAGCTTATTCCCGATCCTCGCCTCTATTGCTATCTTCTTCTATATGATGATGACAACCGGGCAGACCATGCAAACCCAGCAACCGGGTATGCCGAATATGAAGTTTATCATGTATCTCTCACCCCTGATGATGTTGTTCTTCTTCAACAACTACGCCAGTGGATTGAGTTTGTACTATTTTGTCTCCAACCTGATTACCATCGGGATTATGCTCGTGATTAAAAACGTCATATTGGACGAGGACAAGATTCACGCACAGATACAGGAGCAGAAGAAAAAACCGCGAAAGGAGAACCGTTTCCAAAAGAAGATGCGGGAGGTGATGGAGCAGGCAGAATCCCAGAAGAAGAAATAAAACTACCTGGTTTTATTGAGAATTAAAAAGGCCCGTTCTGCAGGGGCCTTTTTTTATGGATAAGTGGCGTCTGATAAGATTTGGGTGTCGAAAAATGATGCTTTTTTACCCTTTAAAAAATATGTGTTGAATATGAAGGATATTTGTGGGTGTACCTTCGGATTTTCAAGGTGAAAAAAAAACTCCGCTTATCGTAAGCGGAGTTTTTAAAAATCCCTAAAGGAACAGATCAGTGAGCCGGGGCTGCCAATGCATCGAGCACTGCCTGGGGCAGTAAAATTTTGTCGATGATATGTACAACACCATTACTGGCGGCATTGTCCGGTGCCT
>CAZEQO010000046.1:0-866 GCA_964514365.1 uncultured Robiginitalea sp.
CTCTGGCAACTGCGTCGAGGGAATCCCTTTTTCTGGCAGCTTCGGCAATAGCCCGTTCCTGAGCCTCTACTTCTGCAGCGAGTTCGGCCGCTTTCGGATCTTCTTCAGGTAGTTTTTCCGCTACTTCTTCCTCCGTCACGTCAGATTTACGCGGCCCGAAAGAGAACGCCATAACCACTTCATAACTGGTATTTCCCCCAACGTCATTATTGTTGGAGCCGAATTCCATTAGCGCTCCGATAGAAACCATTTCAAACAGCCTCACCCCTGCTCCTACTGAGGCACCATAAAAACTATTGTATCCTGCCTGGGCCCAATAGGAAGGAGCTGACCATAGGGCAGTCAGGCCCATCTGATTGTCATAACCTGGAACGCGACGGTAGTATGCGAGAGGCTGGAGGGTCGTCTGGCCTCCCGATGCATTTTGCAGCACGGGAAAGGCATATCGGGCCATTACGGTAAAAACCTTTTCGTCGGATTCCGTTACTGAACCATTTTCTGTAAAATTGAAGTCCAGCATGTTTTCAGAGACCACCCCTACTGCAAAATCCCTGATCTGTAATTCAAGGCCCGGCATTACCTGGAAGATAAAATCATTGACCTCACCCCCAATGGGCAAAACAGGTTCGCCCGGAATGAGGCGGTCGTCTATTAATTCCTGCTGATACCCGAAAATATTGAGACCAAGGGCAAGGTTAAAATCACCGCCAAGGGCAAGATTGTACGCGAAATTCAGCATTCCACCGGTCTGCTGGTATACTCCTGTATTGTGTTGAAAAAATCCCGCCCCATAGGACATGCGCTCCTGGTTTCGCATGTAGCTCAAATACAGTGTAGTGGGGTCCGCGTCGATGCCCTGCCATTGC
>CAZEQO010000046.1:876-11736 GCA_964514365.1 uncultured Robiginitalea sp.
TCTGAATAGCTGTATTTATTGTTTTTATTATCTGCCCCAAAAGGATAAGCATGTTGCTTGTGATGGGTGTTGTTTTACATATTGCCTCAATGACAAAAGACAAGCGTTCCTGGTTTCTCAAGTAACTCAAATACAAGGTAGTTGGATCCGCGTCGATGCCCTGCCATTGCCATCTGGACCACAGGGCTACCTGATTTTCATAATCCTGACGCAGTGAAAAAACAGGGTTGAATAAGTTGGAATTGAATTCCTGAAGGTTGTGTTGCCTGAAATCAGAGGGCAACTCCAGGACCTGGGAGAAACCAGGGCACGTCGTCATAAGAAACAGCCCGATAAATAGTTTCTTCACCATAGATCTTAAGGAACTAAGTTAATCTAATGACAGGATTATACTATATTTGTTTACCTCACTCCCCCTGTGAGAGCGACTCAAATGTACGGAAACCTGCCAATTATGAAAATTTTTCCCAGCCTATTTTTAGGAATTTCCCTGTTAATATTTTGCGGGTGTAAGGATACCCAAAAAGACCCTGGTATAGAAGTTACCCCCGTAGTCTCGACCTATTACCTGATACGTCATGCTGAGAAAGATCGTTCCGACCCTGAGAACAAAGATCCTGAACTGAATCAGAGGGGGTTGGGGAGAGCGATGCACTGGGCGGAAATTCTCCAGGACATTCCACTGGATGCCATATATTCCACAGACTACGCCAGAACAACAATGACAGCAGCTCCCGTAGCCGTTAAACAGGACATTACGGTAACTTATTACGATCCCGACATGTTGGGAATAGAGACCTTTAAGGCTGAGAACCTGGGTAATAATGTACTTATCGTTGGGCACAGCAACACCACACCGGAAATGGTGAATCGCCTAATTGGAGAAGACCGATATTCCGGAATGGAAGATACAGATAACGGAAGCCTTTTTATCGTAACAATGGTCGGGGCTGAAACCTCTGTGGTGCGCCTGCACTTTAATTGTAATTGCCCGGAGTAACTTTGATTTTTTCTAATTCAATCAGCGAAAGGAATTCCAGTTCGTCCCGGAGAAATAGTGAATCTAACTCAGAAACGGGTAAAGGGCCTGAATACTTGTAATTCCGGTAGTCTGCGAACCTAATGCCCCCGACCCTTCGGGCGTTATAGGCCTCCCTGAATCGCTTCCCACCCCCATTGGTATGGTATTCGTACGCGAGGTAATCCGGATAGAAGGTCTGTGCATTAAACCAATACACAAAAACATCTTCAAAATCCGTACCTCCTCCTTCCTGGTCGAAAGTCACCTGTACTTTATGGTAGTCAGAATCCCTCACCTTCTCAAGGCCCAGGTAGGTCTTATTTACAGCAGCATCGTTTAAGCCCTTTGGAAGATAGGCAAAGTAATGGACCGAATTCACTGCCTCAGACAGGCTCAGACGTGTACTGTCCGGCAGACTCTGGATTACCCCGTCGATCCGGCGTTCAAACGAGGAGCCCGTCAGCAGGTCCTCAATTCGGGCCGTATCCGTTTCTGTGAGTCGCATCAGCACCCGTTGACCTGCCTTGCGGTAGCATCGGTATTCCCGATCCCGGAAAGTGAATATAATATCGCTAGACCGGTATAGATCTCCACCTGAGGCCTCAATGGACTTATCCACGATCATCTGTGGGTCCGGAAAGGATTTCTTTTTCTCGGCACACCCGAAAACAGAGGTAATTATAAGTATGATCAGGATTCTTTTCATCATTGGATTTCTTAAGGTTACAAAGGTGCTATATTCTCGTTAAATCGTCTAGGCACTGTTCAATAAATCAGAGGTGCTCTTAATTTATACTACTTTTGTCGGGATGGAAAAACGGATTAACATAAAGAATAAGCGGGCCCGGTTTGATTATGAATTTCTGGACACCTACGTGGCCGGACTGGTGCTTTCCGGGACTGAAATAAAGTCTATCCGGGAAGGGAAAGCCTCGATATCAGAGAGTTTTTGTGAATTTAATGAGCAGGGAGAACTCTTTGTGATCAATATGCAGATAGACCCTTACAGCCATGGGTCTCACTACAACCACCAGCCAAAAGCCGCCCGAAAACTTTTGCTCCAGAAACAGGAACTCAAAAAACTTGGGAAAGCCGTAAAAACAAGCGGTATTACCATTGTGCCCTTAAACCTGTTTATCAATGATCGCGGACTCGCGAAGGTAAAAATTGCACTTGCCAGGGGTAAGAAGGAATACGACAAACGGGAAACTATAAAGGACCGGGATTCAAAAAGGCAGCTCGATCGGGTCAAAAAGCAATTCAATAATTAATAGTTTCAGCGACCTGAACGGAAACACACATTTCACACAAATCAATCGATTCGCATTTAAAACTCTAATTTTTGTCTTCCAGTAAGGGCACAAAGCGAAAGGAGCCACATTCGCGCTTTTCAAATTCCTTTTCTGAACTTCGGGTGATCAGCATCATGGTCTGATGGTCCTCCCCTACAGGAATAACGAGTCTGCCGCCAATTTTCAGTTGGGACATCAGCGCTTTGGGAATCCTCGGGGCCCCGGCAGTGACGAGAATACCATCAAACGGAGCTTCTTCGGGCATCCCTTTGTACCCATCCCCGAAAACAAACCGCTTGGGCCTGTAGCCCATTCGATCAAAAAAAAGTTTTGTTTTTTTAAACAGGTTCAGCTGGCGTTCGATGGTATATACTTTAGCTTTCAACTGCAGCAATACAGCCGTCTGGTACCCGCTTCCTGTACCTATTTCAAGGATTTTATCCCCGGGTTTGATCTCCAGGAGTTCTGTCTGGTAAGCCACCGTATAGGGTTGGGAAATGGTTTGGCCCGAAGCGATCGGGAAAGCCTTATCCTGGTAGGCGTGGTCTTCAAAACCACTGTCCATAAATAAATGACGGGGAACGGCCCGAATAGCCGCGAGAACCTCGGGGTTCTTAATACCTTTGGAGGCGATCAGATCTGCCAGTTGGTTTCGTTTTCCTCTATGCTTTAGCGTATCCTTCAAAGAGATGGGGATTTTCTACGAATTTAGAAAATCCTGAGTATTCTGAAGCTTTTTTAAGGCCTTCCATAGCGGAACAGAAATTAATCCCTTTCCCTAACGGGTATTCAGGCGGGAACCTGACCATTTCTGACGGGAACTCATAAACTATGATTATTTTTGGGAAAACTCGAAATCACATGTTAAAAGCTGGCGTTCTGGGTGCGGGTCACCTGGGGAAAATTCACCTGAGGTTGTTAAAGGAGTCTTCACATTATGAACTCGTCGGATTTTACGATCCCGATAGTATTCAGGGAAAGGCGGTCTCGGAAGAGTTTGGGATACCGTATTTCGATAATATGAATACCCTGATTGAGTCGGTGGATGTCGTGGATATCGTGACACCTACCCTTTCCCATTACGACTGCGCTAAAAAGGCTATCGCATTGGGCAAACACGTTTTCATCGAGAAACCCATAACCCATACCCAAAAGGAGGCCGAGCAGCTCATCGAAATGCTCCGGGCCAAAGGCCTGAAAGGGCAAGTGGGCCATGTGGAGCGTTTTAATCCCGCTTTTCAGGCAGTAAATCACCTTATCGAAGACCCGATGTTCATAGAAACGCACCGGCTTGCCGAATTCAATCCGAGAGGGACCGATGTTCCGGTCGTTCTGGACCTGATGATTCACGATATTGACATCATTCTGAGTGTTGTGAAATCAGAGGTGGCGGACATCCAGGCCAGTGGTGTTTCGGTAATCAGCAATTCCCCGGATATAGCCAATGCCCGAATCGCTTTTAAAAATGGATGTGTCGCCAATTTAACCGCCAGCAGGATTTCTTTAAAAAATATGAGGAAATCGCGCTTTTTTCAACGTGACGCGTATATTTCCGTAGACTTTTTAGAGCGGAAGGTAGAGGTAGTCAAAATGAAAAACGCTCCTGAACATCCCGGGGAATTCGACATGGTACTTCAGAATGCAGAGGGAACCAAGAAGCAAATCTACTTCGAGAATCCGGAAATTGTCCAAAACAATCCAATCCTGGACGAACTGGAGGCCCTGGCTGTGGCTATTGAAGAGAACAGTACCCCTCCGGTGCCGCTGGAACAGGGTGCTCAGGCCCTCGATGTTGCCCTTAGGGTTATTGATGCCTTTACCGCCCAGAGAGGTCGGGCTTAATTTTTCATTTAATCGTATACTCATGATACAAAATATTGCTGTAATTGGAGCCGGGACTATGGGCAACGGAATCGCCCATGTTTTTGCACAACATGGATTTAACGTTCAACTCATCGACATCTCGGAAGACAGTTTAAAGCGGGGAATGTCGGCCATTGAAAAGAACCTGGGCCGGATGGTTACCAAGGGGGTGCTGGACACCGACAAAGTTGAACAGACCCTCTCAAATATTAAGACCACGACGGACCTCGCACAGGGGGTTCAGAGTGCGGAGCTCGTTGTGGAAGCCGCAACCGAAGATATCTCCTTAAAAAAGAAGATCTTCCGGGAGCTCGATGCGCATTGTCCCGCAGATACGATTCTCGCTACCAATACCTCTTCGATTTCGATTACGGAGATCGGGGCGGTTACCAACAGGGCGTCCCAGGTAATCGGTATGCACTTTATGAATCCTGTTCCCATCATGAAGCTGGTCGAAGTCATTCGCGGCTATAATACCAGTGATGCCGTAACCCAAAAAATTCTGGAACTCTCCAGGATACTGGGTAAAATTCCTACGGAAGTCAATGATTACCCGGGTTTTATCGCGAACCGTATTCTAATGCCGATGATCAACGAAGCAATCGAGAGCTTATATCACGGAGTTGCCGGTGTGGAGGAAATCGATACGGTGATGAAGCTGGGGATGGGACATCCTATGGGGCCGCTCCAACTGGCCGATTTTATCGGGCTGGATGTCTGTCTGTCCATACTCCAGGTGCTTTACGACGGTTTTAAAAACCCAAAATACGCCCCTTGCCCCCTACTTGCCAAAATGGTTGTGGCTGGAAAACTCGGGGTGAAATCAGGAGAAGGCTTTTACGATTATTCCGAATCCCGAAAGGCGGAAAAAGTAGCTGCCCAATTTAGTTGATCCATGGCGGAAGTAATTCCTTTTCAGGCCACCCGGCCGGCCCCGGATAAAGTCGCATCGGTAGTGTCGAGGTCTTATGATCAGTACGGGTCAAAGGAGCGAAAAGCCGTTATGGCCTATAACCCCTTTTCATTCCTGCACATTATTGATCCGGGATTCAAATTTCACAAAGCTGTACAGGGGGAGCAGCGTTTCTCCATGGTGCGGAACCGATATCTGGAATTCCTGGAGGAAGGTGTACTTATACGGGAGGAGACACCCTCGTATTATCTCTATCGCACCCAACTGGAAGACTACAGTACTCATGGCATTTTCTGTGCGACGAGCACTGACGACTACCGCCGGGATGTTATCCGCAAGCACGAGGAAACCCTGAGTTTTCGGGAAACACTCTTTGCAGATTACCTTCAAACTGTCAAGTTCAATGCGGAACCTGTGCTGCTAACCTATCCTGACCAACCCGAACTCGATGTGCTTTTCGCAAATATTATGGAAGAAAAGCCCGAATATTTCTTTACAACTACGGATCGGATAACACATCAGTTGTGGGTCATCTCAAATCCGGGTCATATCTCTGAAATACGGAAAGGGTTTAAGGGCGTAAAGACTTTGTATATAGCTGATGGCCATCACCGAAGTGCTTCTTCAGATCTTTTGGCGCGAAGAATACAAAAAGGGAATAAGGGCGATATTCGGGAAGGGGCCTACGGAAGTTTTATGAGCTACCTCATACCTGAGTCGCAACTGCGAATTCGCTCCTTCAGCCGTTTGCTTTCCGGAATTGGAGACCGAAATCCCGACGAAATCCTAATCGGACTTGATCGGTTTTTTCGAATTCATGAGAAGGGCACCACGCCCTTTGAGCCTACCGAAAAACACCAATTCTCTATGTACATCTGCGGTGTGTTCTATGAACTTATACTCCGGAAACACGCCTGTAGTTTTTCCAATCCACTGGATGCCCTAGATCCGCAGATTCTCTATAAAACCGTCTTAGAGCCCGTATTTGGAGTGACCGACCTGAGGCACGATTCGCGGATCCACTATTTGTGTGCCCCCATGAATGCCCTGAAGATCAAAAAAATGGTCGACAAGGGAATTTACGATATAGGATTTGGGATGACCCCGGTAAGCGTCGAAGAGCTCAAAGCAATTTCGGACGCAGGGCTGAAGATGCCGCCCAAGAGTACCTTTATTGAACCCAAGCTGCCCAGTGGGCTGACCATATACGATTTCCAAAACCCAGACCTATGAGCATTACCCAAAAGCTGAATCAAATTGTAGAATCCCTTCCCCCTGAGGTTGTGCTCGTGGCGGTTTCAAAGACAAAAAGTGAAGGCGAAATCACTGAGGCATACTCCGCAGGTCAACGGATTTTCGGGGAAAATAAGGTTCAGGAACTCGTCGGGAAATGGGAACACCTGCCAAAGGATATACAATGGCACATGATCGGCCATTTGCAACGGAACAAAGTTAAATATATCGCGGGTTTTGTCTCCCTGATTCACGGGGTGGACTCCCTGCGGCTCCTTCGGGAGATCGACAAAAGAGGGGCCCAGCAGGGGCGGGTGATCCCCTGCCTGCTGCAAGTGCATATTGCGGAGGAAAGCACCAAGTTTGGTTTTGACAAAACAGAACTCACTGAGGCCATGGATATGGTCGATCGGGGCGAGTTACCCCATGTTCAAATACGGGGACTCATGGGAATGGCGACCTTTACAGATAATTCCGCCCAGGTTCGTGAAGAGTTTAAATACCTGAAGTCCTTGTACGATACATTTGGACAGGGGAGGGAAACCTTCGATACGCTTTCCATGGGGATGAGCGGGGATTACCACATAGCTATTGAAGAGGGGAGTACCATGGTGCGTTTAGGAAGTAGTATCTTTGGTAGCCGCAATACTACCTGAAGAGAAACGACGACTATGTACGCTATTTTGGATATAGAAACTACGGGGGGCAAATACAATGAGGAGGGAATTACAGAGATTGCCATACACCGCTTTAATGGCGATCAGGTCGTTGACTCTTTTATCAGCCTTATCAATCCCGAACGGGATATACAGCCCTATGTACAAAAATTAACGGGGATCAGCCCAAAAATGGTGCGCACGGCCCCCAAGTTTTACCAGGTAGCCAAACGGATTGTGGAAATAACCGAGGGTAGTGTTTTGGTCGCACACAACGCCATGTTCGATTACCGTATCCTGCGCACTGAATTCCGCAGGTTGGGTTTTGATTTCCAGCGACAAACCCTGTGTACGGTTGATCTTTCCCAGCGGCTGATACCGGAAGCGGAATCCCATAGCCTTGGAAAGCTGGTGCGTTCCCTGGGGATCCCGGTAAGCAACCGGCACCGGGCCAATGGCGATGCCCTGGCCACATTGAAACTCTTCCAGATCCTTCTGGGCCGGGATACCAAAAAAGATATTTTAAAGGAGGTCATCCGGGCGGAGGCACATGGTGAACTTTCTTCCCGACAACTCAAATTAGTGGAATCCGTTCCCCGGGATATCGGCGTATACTATCTTTTCAATAAAGACAGCGACCTGATTTACCTGGACCATAGCCGGAACATGCAGGCATCCGTCAATACACATTTTACCGGGGTTCACGAGCCGGGCCTGAGTCTGCGTAAAGAAACCCGGGAAGTTCAATTTGAGCGTACCGGTAGTGAATTAATCGCGCGTCTGAAGACTCATGTTGAAATCCTCAACAACCGGCCGACACACAATAAGCCTATTTCTCAACCTGGGCGGGGAGCAGGACAAATCCGAGTAAACGGTTCTGAAATATATCTTAGCGGGAAGCAATATTTATTGGTCGACAAGGGGCGTAAGACCGGGGAACGGTCCGCAATCTGGTTACGGGATAAGGAGGTAAAGGGAATGGGGTACTATGAATTGAACCACCAAATCAATAATATTCATATCTTAGAAAACCTCCTGACTCCTATTTCAAATGCTGAGGGAGCCCTGGAAGTCGTAATCGATTTTCTCAATAAAAAACCGATTCTGAAGGCTATTGAACTTTAATATCGTGATTTGAAGAATACGATTGTAAAAAAAGACTGGAGACATAAACTGCATGAAATCATTTATGAGGCCGATACCCCTATGGGGAAATGGTTCGACCTGATCCTGATTTTTATTATCCTGGTCAGCGTCATTTTGGTGATGCTGGAAAGCGTTACAGAATTCGATGAGAAATACCACGGGGCCCTGCTGACCATGGAATGGATCATCACTATTTTTTTTACAATAGAGTATATCGCAAGAATTGTTTCTATCCGGAAGCCTTCCAGCTATATCTTCAGTTTTTACGGTATTATTGATTTTCTTTCCACTATTCCGTTGTACCTCTCTTATCTGGTTGCCGGATCCCAGGTCTTACTCGCGGTTCGCGCCTTAAGACTTTTGCGTATTTTCCGTATCCTGAAATTGGTGCAGTATATCGGAGAAGCCTCCCAACTTCGAACGGCGATGCGGGCGAGTCGCACCAAGATCGCAGTTTTTATTTACGTGGTGCTGATTCTTTCTATCATAATGGGGACACTCATGTATCTGATCGAAAGTCCGGAATCCGGATTTACGAGTATTCCGCGGAGTATTTACTGGACGATTGTTACCCTGACCACTGTGGGCTATGGGGATATTGCACCCCAAACTACCATAGGACAGTTTATGGCCACGGTGATCATGATCCTGGGATATGGGATTATCGCCGTCCCTACGGGTATAGTAACTGTTGAGTTTGCAAAACACAGCGGTAAAGGCAAAGATGAGGATCAGAATCACATGGTACACATCAACACCCTTTCTTGCTCCGCTTGCGGTGTGGAAGGCCATAGGGATGATGCCAGCCATTGCTTCAAATGCGGAGAATTGCTTTAATGAAGAAGTATTTAATCTCCATCTGCGGAGCTACGGGCATTGGCAAAACAGGATGGGCGATCGCCCTGGCCAGGCATTATAAAACAGAGATTATCTCTGCAGATTCAAGGCAGTTTTACAGGGAAATGAGGATTGGCACCGCAGTGCCCTCCACAGAAGAATTAAAGGCGGTTCCCCACCATTTTATTCAACATACCTCCATCCATAAACCCTATACTGTTGGGGATTACCAAAAAGATGCCCTCAAACTGATATCAGAAAAATTTAAGGCTTGCGATTATTTGATTCTCGCAGGAGGCAGTGCTCTTTTCCTCGATGCGGTGACCCGGGGACTTGATGAATTTCCACCGGTGGCAGCGGGGATTCGGGACGAACTTGAAACAAAATACGCCAGAGGGGGCATTAAGGCACTTCAGGAATTGTTACTTCAACTGGATCCCGAATACTATGAGGTTGTGGACTTAGAGAATCCCAGAAGGTTGATCCGGGCTTTGGAAATATGTGTCTCGAGTGGTCGTCCTTACAGCTCTTATCTGGGCAAGCACAAGGCCCCCAAAGGGTTTGTGCATGTCCCTTTAGGTATTGAAGCCCCCAGAGATATTATCTACAACCGAATCGAAGCTCGGGTAGACACCATGATGAAGGAAGGCCTGCTGGATGAAGTTGCTTCACTCCTGCCCTACCGCGAACTGAACGCCCTGCAGACCGTGGGGTATCAGGAGCTATTCCCCTATCTGGACGGTGAGACAGACCTTGAGACAGCCGTGGCGCTAATCAAGAGAAATACCCGGCGCTTCGCAAAGCGACAGCTTACCTGGTATCGCAAGAATCCGGAAATCCGCTGGATTCCACACGATGCCCCCCTGGAAATAGCGCTTCAATCAATAGAAGAGCATATACGATCTGGACATGCCGGTTAAAAAAAATATAATTATAATCATGGGCGTTTCCGGTTGCGGAAAGTCCACGCTGGGAATCGCACTTGGGAAGTATCTGGACATGCCGTTTTTCGACGGGGATGATTTTCATCCTCCGGAGAATATTCAGAAAATGAGCCAAGGGGTACCCCTTGAAGATTCAGATCGCGAACCCTGGTTGACCCGTTTAAATAAAATCGCCATGAAACACCGGGGCAAAGGCGCCGTAATCGCTTGTTCAGCGCTCAAAGAATCCTACAGGCAACTCTTACAAAACGGGTTGGAAGAAAACATCACCTGGGTATATCTATACGGCGCGTACGAGGAGCTTTTAGAGCGTGTAAGCGGCAGATCGTCACACTTTATGCCTTCTGCCCTGCTCCGGTCTCAATACGACGCCCTGGAACCTCCATATTACGGTATACACATACCCGTGAGCCTTTCGGTTGATGAGGCGATCACAAAGATCTCAGAAGATTTGAATATTTCAGGGTAAACACTCCCCTTTACATTCAAGCCGGCAAGTGTCTGTCTATTTCTCGGAGTCCGTTTTGACTACAAGGCGGAATCCTTCCCCGTGAATGTTGAGAATTTCAACACTGTCATCCCGTTTCAGGTATTTACGAAGTTTAGCGATATAAACATCCATACTGCGGGAAGTAAAGTAGTTGTCGTCTCTCCATATTTTGGTAAGGGCGAGTTCCCGGGGCATCAGATCGTTTTCATGAAGCGCCAGCAACCGAAGGAGTTCATTTTCCTTTGGTGAAAGTTTGTTCGGCTCTTCATCCTTATATTTTAAAAACCTGAGTTTGGAATTCAGGTGAAAATTCCCAATCTCAAATTCGAACTGCTTGCTGTCCGCGAGGTTGTTCGATTCCTTGCGCTGTAAAATGGCCTGAAGCTTGGCGAGCAGGACCTCTGAGTCGAAAGGTTTGTTGAGGTAATCATCTGCTCCCGCTTTATAACCCTTCAGAACGTCTTC
>CAZEQO010000046.1:11746-14079 GCA_964514365.1 uncultured Robiginitalea sp.
GGGCATCATTACATCCAGGATGCAGACGTCGAAATTATCTTTCTTGAATTTTTCGAAGCCCTCCATACCATTTTTGGCAAGGGTAACGTCAAAATCATTCATAGAAAGGTAATCCTTGAGGACAATCCCGAAATTCGGATCGTCTTCGACCAATAATATTTTTTTATTTACTGTTTCCATAATTTGCTAAATTAAGGGGAGTTTTATGTAAAAAGTGCTTCCTTTTCCTTTCTCACTTTCCACATACACTTCACCCTGATGATCCTCTACAATTTTCTTCACATAGGCCAATCCCAGCCCATGCCCTTTGACGTTGTGGATATCGCCCGTATGTTCCCTATAGAACTTTTCGAATATCCGTTTGCTCACTGCCTTAGACATTCCCGCACCCTGATCCTGGATCCGAATGACGAGAAAATTATTGGCTACCTCTGTAAACACATCTATTTTGGGGGCGTCCGGAGAATACTTTACGGCATTATCCAGCATATTTACAATCACATTCCCAAAATGTGTTTTATTCGCTAAAATGTCTGTACGCTCGGCGTCTAAATGGGTTTTGACATAACCTCCTCTATCCTGAACAATGAGCTCCACATGTGTAATGGCCTTCTCAATGATCTCATGGGCATCTGCGCGTTCCTTACTGATGTCCAGTTGATTCTTCTCCAGTTTGGAAATCCGGAGAACATTTTCAACCTGTGCGTGCATTCGTTTATTCTCATCACGGATCATGTTCAGATAGCGACCTACTTTATCGGCATCTCCCATAATCTTTGGATTCTTTATGGCTTCAACCGCAAGGTTAATAGTCGCTATAGGCGTTTTGAACTCGTGCGTCATGTTGTTGATGAAATCAGTTTTGATCTCCGAAATCTGCTTTTGTCGTATCAGCTGATAGATAGCACTCGCATAAGCTATCATTATAATCAGTGTAAAAAGCAGTGAAAGCACTGCCATCCCAACCACTGAGCGCACCAGAAAGTCTTTTTTGTCCGGAAAAGAAATCAAAAGGGCAAAATCCGTAACACCCTCACTATCCCGGAATACCGGTGCCTTGTAATAACTGTCGGTATCCTTCCTGAACTTCCTGGATTTAATTTTTGTGGGAAGTCCCCGGCTGTATACCCCGTATTCGTAATCGATGTCGAGATTCCTGTTTTCAAGTTCCTGATCCAGCAACAGCTCTATTTCTTCACGACTGATCCTTTCATGTATGGGAACCCGGTTCGCATACACCCTGTAGACGTCGTCGAACATCGCCTTTTCCATGGCAGATATCCCACCGACCTTTTCCCACTTTTCAATAGGACTCAGTCGATATGCTTTACCATCCAGACCATATTCTTCCTTATAGATGGTTTTTGTACGACGACTGGTAAAATTCTTTATCGTCGTTGTATCCGAGGAAGCCGCATTGTCAAAGAACGTAGATGCTATATTGTAATCCTCTTCCAGAATCCCATGGGAATAAAAAAGGATTTCATTGGAGTTTAAATCGCGGTCGATGAAAAATATCAAAAAGCGCTCCGAATACTCCTTCATTTCGCGCTCCTCAATCTTCTCGGCTACCTTGCTAAGCACCTCGGTGGCCGTATTGGAAAACTGCTCTTCTTTATCCTCAACAGAGCTTTTGATCCAATATAATTGCACTGCAATTATCCCGACAAGAGAAAGGCTCATCAGAACCACCAACAGCACAAACAACCTCTTATTCATCGTTCAGGTAAAAATAAAAATTTAACATTTAGCGCAGTGGTGGTTTAACCTAACCTTAACAAAAGGATTCCGGCGCACTTCCCGACATTTCAAGGAGTTTACAGTGAATTACCTCTACCTGTTCACGTGTATTTTCAAGGTCGGTGTTCTCGATTACAAAATCGACAAGGGGAATTTTACGGGCATCCGTCCACTGGTGCTTCATCCGTTCCAGCACCTGGCTTGCCGTTACGTTGTCGCGCTGAACAACCCGCTCTATCCGCATCTTTTCAGGCGCTGTAACCAAAAGGGTCCGGTCTAAATTTTTATAGGCTCCATTCTCCAGCAGTATTGCAGCCTCCTGCACAACGTATGGGGCGCGTTGTTCTGCCCTCCAGCGCTCAAAATCCATACGAACCGCAGGGTGGACCAATCCATTTAAGGCGTTTAATAACCCGGGGTCTGAAAACACCCTGGAAGCGATCCATTTCCGGTCTAGGCTGCCTGCGTTGTAGGCCTTCTCACCCAAGAGTTTCGTGATCTGTTCACGTAAAAGGGGATCGTTTTGCATTAATTCCTTAGCCCGGGTATCTGAATCGTACACAGGAATCCCCAGGGCTTTAAAATAAGACGCA
>CAZEQO010000046.1:14158-17392 GCA_964514365.1 uncultured Robiginitalea sp.
TAATCGGCCGGTTTCAGAGGACGGTGCACTGTAATCCGCTATAAGGCGGAAATCGTCAGGATCCAGGGCCTTCAGGCCTTCGATACGCCCTTTGCACAAGACTCCCACCATATTCGGAAAAGTCTGGACTGCCGTACTATCCGGCAGGTTGATCACCTCTACGGGCACTTCGATAACAGCCTCTGAAAAGCGAAAAACGCTCCCGGAAACCCGTATCCGATCCTGGGAGAATTCGGTATTTGGCTGCCGGTACCTGGAGTCTATTAAGAGTTCCTGTTTAAAATCTCCTTTGATCCCCGAGATCTGTAGGGGTTCTGTATAGACCATCTCGATACTGTCAATTTCGGATGGAGGACCTAGTAAATGCACCTGTTCCGGCTCCAGTATAAGTCCCCCGTCAAGCATGTAATTCTGAGCAAAATCCAGCTCTCCGGGTACCCGAACGGGTACGGTTTTGGATTTCATTTTTTGAAAATTCAAAAAAATCGTATCCGAAGGCACTTGAAGCAGGCCAATGCCCTGGCCTAGTTGCTGTTCTATTTGGTTCCTATAGGACTGCGGACTGATAAAAAACCCTCTATTTCCCTGCCGCACTTCCCGAAGGTCGATTTTAATCTCCTTAGGACTCAACTGATAGCGAAGTAACTGAAAACCATTCGCGCGGATACGGACGCCGAGTTCCTCTGGGGGGGTATCCACCAAAAGCATGCCTTCAGGCTTGTGGGTGTAGTTCAGGGCAAAATCTACCGAATGGGAGTACGTTTCCGAGAGCCGGGTAATAAACCAGGCCGTAATCGAAAACAAAAGGAATAAAAAGAAAACCCGTGCTTTCCTGTGTTTGATGCCAGACTGAATCTTTCCTACCAAGGTTTACGGTTTAAAAAAGAGCCCGGGCATTAATACCTCGGGTTTCTTCCTACTAAAGGTAAGCAAGAAAGCCGATTTTAGAAAACCCAGCCCATAGCCCCCGTATTGAACAAGAAGGGCCCCTGGAGCCAGCAGAGCTGCCCGCCCACTCCCAGATTTAATACCCGCACCGATTGCTACAGCGAACAGGTACAACCCAAACAAAATCAGTAAGGCCCAGGCCGGAAGGCCATTAAAGAAAATGGGGAGCACTACAGCCATTAAAAGCCCCATGACGAAAAAAGCAGGAAACCAGTAGGTAATGCGGGCAGAACCCGGGTGCCATCGATTGAGTATGGGGCGTGTAAGCCCGAACTTATATACCTGCCTGTAAAAAGACCTGAAATCAATACGCCGTTTATGATAAACCGTTGCACCGGGAATAAAACCAATGGAAAATCCCAAATCTTTGAGCCTGAGGCTCAGGTCCGGATCTTCACCAGGATGAATATTGCCGAAACCCCCACTGGCTTCAAAGGCAGCCCTGGAGAGCCCCATATTAAAACTGCGGGGCTGGAATTTTTCGCTGGATCCCGCTTTCCCCCTGATTCCCCCTGTGGTAAGCATAGAGGTCATCGTGTAACTAATAGCCTGTTGCATCGGATTAAAAGAGGGATGGGCATCGTCCGCTCCTCCAAAACAGTCCAGGGGGTTTTTGGAAAGAAAGCGCGCTACCGCATCGAGATAGGCCCCGGGCAGGATGCAATCCGAATCCACAAGTATAAAGTACGCCCCCTTTGCCCGGCGCATTCCATAATTCCTGGAATCGCCCGGACCGGTATTCTTCTTTCTAAAATAACTGAGCTGCAACCGGTCTGAAAATTCCTCGATGACCTTTTCGGATGGGACACTTGAGCCATCTTCGACAATTACAACCTCAAAAGGCCTTGAATACGTTTGGATGGCGAGGCTTTCCAAAAGTTCCCGGACCTCTCCCGGCCGGTTAAAAACTGGCACCACAAATGAAAAATAAACTCCCATAGACCCCCTATAAAAAAACCATCCGATGGAGGGATGGCCTTTGGTGCTATCAATATACTCTGTTATTCAGAAAATGAGTCGATGATGTCCTGACTGACCCCGGTAGATGAAAAACCTCCATCGTGAAACAAATTCTGCATGGTGACTTTACGCGTAAAATCAGAAAACAGTGTTATCGTGTAGTCCGCACACTCAAGAGCCGTGGCATTCCCCAAGGGAGACATTTTTTCGGCGTAATTGATAAAGGCATCAAAACCTTTTACCCCCTTTCCGGCAGTAGTGGGCGTCGGCGATTGAGAGATCGTATTGACCCTTACTTTTTTTTCGGTTCCAAAGAAATATCCAAAGCTTCGGGCTACAGATTCCAAATATGCCTTGTTGTCGGCCATATCGTTATAATCCGGAAATGTCCGCTGGGCCGCCATATATGTGAGCGCCACTATACTACCCCATTCACTCATGGCATCCGCCTTGTACAGCGTCTGCATAACTTTGTGAAATGAGAGGGCCGAAACATCCCATCCTTTCGTGGTAAAATCGTATTTCTGATCTGTGTATTCCCTTCCCTTCCTGACATTGACTGACATCCCGATGGAATGGAGCACAAAATCGATTTTTCCACCGAGAATCTCCATAGCTTGTGAAACCAACGCTTCCAGATCTCCTTCATCCGTGGCATCAGCTGGGATGACCTGAGAACCGGTCTTGTCTGCCAGCTCATTAATTTTTCCCATGCGCATGGCGATTGGAGCATTGGATAAAACAAACTTTGCACCTTCATCGTGTGCCCGCTCTGCTGTTTTCCAGGCGATGGAAAACTCATCCAGTGCCCCGAAAATAATACCTCTCTTGCCCTTTAGTAAATTATGACCCATGGTGATTATTTATGTTTTAAGCCTCAAAGATATTAAAAAGAATATACCGTCTGTAGTGCAGGAGTTCTTTCTGCTGCCCGGAAAAATCAGTTGAGCATTTGCCGGGCATGAGAAATTGCCGTCTGGCTTACATCACTCCCGCCCAACATCTGGGCGAGCTCATGCAGGCGCTCTTCCTTACTTAATTTTTTCATCCCCGTTTGGGTCCGACCCTCCCGATCTTCTTTATATACCTTGTACTGTTGCCGCCCGCGGGAGGCCACCTGGGGCAAATGGGTGATCGCAAAAATCTGCATATGCCCGGACATCTGCTCCATCATCTCGGCCATTCGCGCAGAAATATCCCCCGATACCCCAGTGTCGATTTCATCGAACATCATTGTCGGGAGGGACTCGTAAGCAGCGAGAATGGATTTAATGGTTAGCATGATTCTGGAAAGTTCCCCTCCCGATGCCGTCTTTTTAAGAGGGC
>CAZEQO010000047.1:0-2921 GCA_964514365.1 uncultured Robiginitalea sp.
GTACGCAGGACAAACCAGGCAAGGTTTTGCCCGTTGTTATCACCGTGTATGGTGACAAGTCATTTGACTTCATCGTCAAAACACCACCAGCGGCAGTTCAGCTATTGGAAGCGGCAAAGACAAAAAAGGGATCCGGAGAACCGAATCGCGTAAAATCAGGGAGTGTAACCTGGGATCAGATTAGAACCATTGCAGAAGATAAGATGGTCGATCTCAATGCATTCACTGCAGAATCTGCAATGAGTATGATTGCAGGCACGGCTCGTTCAATGGGAATCCGGGTTTCCGGAAAGCGCCCCTTCTAAAAACTGAAAAGCACTTTTAAGATGGCAAAATTAACAAAAAAGCAGAAAGAGGCTGTTGCTCAAATCGACAGCGATAAACTCTATTCCCTGCAGGAAGCCTCTGAGCTTATCAAGTCTATTACCAACGTCAAATTTGACGCATCAGTAGATTTGGCTATACGCTTGGGAGTGGATCCACGAAAGGCGAACCAGATGGTTCGCGGGGTGGTAACACTACCACATGGAACAGGTAAGGATGTAAAAGTCCTGGCACTGGTTCCGGCAGATAAGGAGGCCGAGGCTAAAGAGGCCGGAGCAGACTTTGTAGGTCTGGATGAATATCTGGAGAAGATCAAAGGCGGCTGGACGGATGTAGATGTAATTATCACAATGCCCAGTGTCATGGGGAAATTGGGGCCTTTAGGTAGGATATTGGGGCCTCGCGGCCTGATGCCGAATCCAAAAACAGGTACCGTTACCATGGATGTTGCCAAGGCAGTTACTGAGGTGAAAGCCGGTAAAATCGATTTCAAAGTAGATAAAACAGGTATCGTTCACGCAGCGATTGGGAAGGTTTCTTTTACTCCTGAAAAGATTGCGGGGAATGCCAAGGAATTGATTGACACCCTGGTGAAAATGAAGCCGGCGGCATCAAAGGGCGTGTATATGAAGAGTATCTATATGTCCAGCACCATGAGTCCGAGTGTTCAACTAGATCCGAAAGCGGTCTAATCAAAAACAGGGAAAATGACCAGAGAAGAAAAAGCAACGGTAATTGAAGACCTGAAGTCACAGCTTGCGGATAACACGACGATTTATCTCGCTGATATTTCCGGACTTGATGCAGGGACGACTTCGGCACTTCGCCGCGCTTGCTCTAAAGCAAATATTAAACTGGCAGTAGTTAAAAATACCCTACTGGCCAAAGCAATGGAAGCTTCTGATAAGGAATTCGGGGAATTACCCGATGTCCTTAAAGGAAATACTTCCCTAATGTTCTCCGAGACCGGTAATGGCCCGGCGAAGCTGATCAAGACTTTTCGAAAGAAATCCGATCGGCCGCTGCTAAAAGGTGCCTTTATCGAGGAAGCAGTTTTCGTCGGTGACGATAAACTGGACACCCTGGTGAGCATTAAATCTAAGGAAGAGGTTATTGGAGACATTGTAGCCTTGCTGCAATCTCCTGCCAAAAACGTTATTTCCGGACTAAAATCCGGAGGAGGCAAGTTGGCGGGTATTCTGAAAACCTTATCCGAAAAATAATTTCGTTCGCACTATTAACCTAAGTATAAATTAATTCGATTTTTAAAACGATAGTAAAATGGCAGATTTAAAAGAATTCGCAGAACAGCTTGTTAATCTTACCGTGAAAGAGGTAAATGAATTGGCTGATATCCTTAAGGAGGAGTATGGCATCGAGCCTGCTGCTGCCGCTGTAGCTGTAGCCGGTGGGGCTGCTGCCGGAGCTGAAGGTGGTGAGGCTGCTGAAGAGCAGACTGAGTTTGATGTAATCCTTAAAGCAGCGGGTGGTTCCAAACTGGCCGTGGTTAAATTGGTAAAAGAACTTACCGGTCTTGGCCTTAAGGACGCTAAAGAGATAGTCGACAGTGCTCCTAAAGCCGTTAAGGAAGGAGTTTCTAAAGATGAAGCTGAAGGAATCAAAACATCTCTGGAAGAAGCAGGAGCCGAAGTTGAGCTTAAATAGTTGCTTTAACCATATGGTTTAGGTTTAGGTCTTTCTGCCCCCTGGGCGGCTAGACCTAAACCCTTTTCTACTATGTATATAAAGGTATATACAGCCTGTTCAGTATTCACGATCTAAATTTGGTCCCTAGATGTTCACAACACAGACTGAAAGAATTAGTTTTGCCACAGCTAAGAACATTCCGGAATACCCGGACTTCTTGGACATTCAGATAAAGTCGTTTCAAGACTTTTTTCAGCTTGAAACCAAATCTGATGAAAGGGGAAATGAAGGCCTCTATAAGACCTTCATGGAGAACTTTCCTATAACCGATACCCGGAACCAATTTGTACTGGAATTCCTCGATTACTTCATCGATCCGCCAAGGTACAGTATACAGGAGTGCATTGAGCGGGGTCTCACCTATAGCGTGCCGTTAAAAGCCCGCCTGAAGCTGTATTGTACAGATCCGGAGCACGAGGATTTTGAAACTATTGTTCAGGATGTATATCTGGGAACCATTCCCTACATGACCCCAAGTGGCACCTTTGTGATCAATGGTGCGGAGCGTGTTGTGGTTTCACAGTTGCACCGTTCACCCGGTGTATTTTTCGGGCAATCTTTCCACGCGAACGGAACAAAGTTGTATTCAGCTCGTGTGATTCCGTTTAAAGGATCCTGGATTGAATTTGCCACAGATATCAATAGCGTTATGTACGCTTATATCGACCGGAAAAAGAAATTGCCGGTAACTACCCTTTTCCGCGCCATTGGCTTTGAGCGCGACAAGGACATCCTTGAGATATTTGACCTTTCCGAGGAAGTAAAGGTCACTAAAACGGGACTTAAAAAGATTCAGGGACGTAAGCTGGCTGCACGTGTTTTAAAAACATGGCATGAGGACTTTGTCGATGAAGATACAGGAGAAGTAGTCTCCATCGAGCGTAACGAAA
>CAZEQO010000047.1:2931-12097 GCA_964514365.1 uncultured Robiginitalea sp.
CACAAAGAGAATAACGCCCAGAGCGATTACGCCATTATCTACAATACGCTTCAGAAAGACCCGACCAACTCGGAGAAAGAGGCTGTTGAACATATTTATCGTCAGCTGCGGAATGCAGAACCACCCGATGAGGAAACCGCAAGGGGAATCATCGATAAACTTTTCTTCTCGGATCAGCGCTACAACCTCGGTGAGGTGGGCCGTTACCGGATGAATAAGAAACTCGGACTGGATATCGGAATGGACAAGCAAGTGCTTACCCGTGAGGATATCATTACGATTATTAAGTATCTGATCGAGCTGATCAACTCCAAGGCGGAGATCGATGATATCGATCACCTTTCCAACAGGAGGGTGCGTACTGTAGGTGAGCAGCTTTCTGCTCAGTTTGGTGTTGGATTGGCCCGGATGGCCCGAACCATACGCGAGCGTATGAATGTCAGGGATAATGAAGTCTTTACTCCTATTGACCTGATCAATGCGAAAACACTGTCTTCGGTCATCAATTCATTTTTCGGGACCAATCAGCTGTCCCAGTTCATGGACCAGACCAACCCACTGGCTGAAATCACACACAAGCGAAGACTCTCTGCCCTGGGGCCTGGAGGACTTTCGAGAGAACGTGCAGGTTTTGAAGTCCGCGACGTGCATTATACGCATTACGGAAGGCTTTGCCCGATTGAAACGCCGGAAGGACCGAATATTGGATTGATTTCTTCCCTTTCTGTTTTTGCCAAGGTAAATCAGATGGGCTTCCTGGAAACACCTTATCGAAAGGTAGATGACGGGAAGGTGGATATCGCCAATTACACATTCCTCAGTGCTGAGGAGGAAGAAGGTATGAAAATCGCCCAGGCGAACATACCGCTCAAGAACAATGGGACCATTGATACCGAAAAGGTCATTGCCCGGATGGAAGGGGATTTCCCTGTCGTTGATCCGAAGGAAGTCAATTATACCGATGTGGCTCCAAATCAGATCGCTTCGATCTCGGCATCTCTGATTCCATTCCTGGAACACGATGATGCGAACCGGGCACTGATGGGATCCAACATGATGCGCCAGGCTGTTCCTTTGCTCAAACCTCAGTCTCCCATTGTGGGGACAGGACTGGAGCGGCAGGTTGCTACCGATTCCCGGGTTTTGATTAATGCTGAGGGAGATGGGGTTGTGGACTATGTGGACTCTAAGAAAATCACCATAAAATACAAGCGTTCTGAGCAGGAGCGTTTGGTGAGTTTTGAACCCGATTCCAAAACATATGAACTTATCAAGTTCCGGAAGACGAATCAGGGGACGAGTATAAACCTCAAGCCAATCGTTCGCAAAGGCGATAAGGTAAAGCGGGGACAAGTGCTTTGTGAAGGGTATGCTACTGAAAAAGGGGAACTCGCACTGGGTCGTAACCTTCAGGTGGCATTTATGCCGTGGAAGGGATACAACTTTGAGGATGCGATTGTAATTTCTGAAAAAGTGGTTCGGGAGGATATCTTTACTTCCATTCACATCGATGAATACGCCCTGGAGGTTCGGGATACTAAATTGGGAGCTGAAGAGCTCACCAACGATATTCCAAACGTCTCTGAGGAAGCCACCAAGGATTTGGACGAATATGGAATGATCCGTATCGGGGCTGAAGTAAAGCCCGGGGATATCCTTATTGGAAAAATTACTCCCAAAGGGGAGTCAGATCCGACTCCGGAGGAAAAACTCCTCCGAGCGATTTTTGGGGATAAGGCTGGTGATGTGAAGGATGCTTCACTCAAAGCACCACCATCCCTGAATGGAGTGGTTATTGACAAAAAACTGTTCTCGCGCTCTATCAAAGATAAGCGCAAGCGAAATGAAGATAAGGAGGCCATTTCCAAGCTGGAGATGGAATACGAGGTAAAGTTCCAGCAACTGAAGGATGTCCTGGTTGAAAAACTCTTCCAACTGGTTGGCGGGAAAACCTCACAGGGGGTTCTGAACGACCTGGGTGAAGAAGTCCTGCCAAAGGGCAAGAAGTACACCCTGAAGATGATGAACTCTGTGGATGATTTCGCTCACCTGGTAGGTGGAAGCTGGACTACTGATAAGGGTACCAATGCGCTTGTCGCTGATTTGCTCCACAATTACAAGATCAAACTGAACGACCTTCAGGGGAATCTTAGAAGGGATAAATTCACAATTTCTGTCGGGGATGAACTTCCCGCAGGTATTATGAAGCTGGCCAAAGTCTATATCGCCAAGAAGCGCAAGCTCAAAGTTGGAGATAAGATGGCAGGGCGCCACGGAAACAAGGGTATTGTGGCGCGGATTGTGCGTCAGGAAGACATGCCTTTCCTCGAAGACGGAACACCTGTGGATATCGTTCTGAATCCGTTGGGGGTGCCTTCGCGGATGAACATCGGTCAGATCTACGAAACCGTTCTGGGATGGGCGGGTCAGAAGATCGACAGAAAGTTTGCCACGCCTATTTTTGACGGAGCTTCTCTGGATCAGATTAACAAGTATACCGATGATGCGGGGATTCCGCGATTCGGGCATACCTACCTCTATGACGGAGGAAGCGGGGAACGTTTCCACCAGCAAGCGACCGTTGGAATTATTTACATGCTGAAACTCGGCCATATGGTCGACGATAAGATGCATGCGAGATCTATCGGGCCGTACTCTCTGATTACCCAGCAACCCCTGGGTGGTAAAGCTCAATTCGGAGGACAGCGTTTCGGGGAAATGGAGGTTTGGGCCCTGGAAGCCTATGGCGCTTCATCTACCCTGAGAGAGATCCTCACCGTAAAATCTGACGATGTAATCGGCCGGGCGAAGACTTACGAGTCTATCGTGAAGGGCGAAAGCATGCCAGAACCCGGATTGCCCGAATCCTTCAATGTACTGATGCACGAACTCAAGGGATTGGGTCTCGACATCCGTCTGGAGGAGTAAGTCAGTTTTTTAACACAATTAATTTTAGCAGCATACGATAATGGCTCGACTAAAGGATAATACAACAGTAAAGCGGTTTAACAAGATTTCTATCGGTCTGGCTTCCCCGGAGGCTATTTTGGCGGAGTCCAGAGGTGAAGTCCTGAAACCGGAAACTATAAATTACCGGACTCATAAGCCAGAGCGGGATGGTTTGTTCTGCGAACGTATTTTCGGACCCGTCAAGGACTATGAATGCGCATGTGGTAAGTATAAGCGTATACGATATCGCGGTATCGTCTGTGACCGCTGTGGGGTTGAGGTCACTGAGAAGAAAGTACGCCGTGACCGCGTGGGTCACATTAATTTGGTCGTCCCGGTCGCCCATATATGGTACTTCCGCTCCCTGCCGAATAAAATTGGGTACTTGTTGGGACTTCCCTCCAAGAAACTCGACATGATCATCTATTACGAAAGATATGTGGTCATTCAACCGGGGATCGCAAAAGGACCTGACGGGGACGAGCTTCAGAAGATGGAATTCCTCACTGAGGAGGAATATCTGAACATTCTGGAAACGATTCCACCGGAAAATCAGTATCTCGATGATAGTGATCCGAATAAGTTTATCGCTAAGATGGGTGCGGAATGTCTCATTGATCTTCTTGCGCGTATCGACCTGAAGGAACTTTCTTTTGAGTTACGTCACAAGGCCCATACAGAAACTTCCAAGCAACGTAAGACGGAAGCTCTTAAAAGGCTGCAGGTAGTAGAGGCGCTCAGGGAATCTCAGGATAACCGCGAAAACCGCCCGGAATGGATGATTATGAAGGTAATCCCTGTCATCCCACCGGAATTGCGTCCCTTAGTACCCCTGGATGGTGGCCGTTTCGCCACCTCGGATCTCAATGACTTATACAGGAGGGTGATTATCCGGAACAACCGACTCAAACGCCTGATGGAGATCAAAGCCCCTGAGGTCATTCTGCGGAATGAAAAGCGAATGCTCCAGGAAGCTGTGGACTCCCTATTTGACAATACCCGAAAATCTTCTGCGGTTAAAACGGAATCTAACCGTCCCTTGAAGTCCCTATCGGATTCCCTTAAGGGAAAGCAGGGACGTTTCCGTCAGAACCTTCTCGGTAAGCGGGTAGATTACTCTGCGCGTTCGGTAATTGTCGTAGGACCTGAAATGAAGCTCTACGAATGTGGACTTCCCAAGGATATGGCGGCAGAATTGTACAAACCCTTTATTATTCGAAAGCTTATTGAGCGGGGTATTGTAAAAACCGTCAAATCTGCCAAGAAAATAATCGACAAAAAAGAACCCGTAGTTTGGGATATTCTTGAGAACGTACTCAAGGGGCACCCTGTGTTGCTGAACAGGGCCCCCACGCTTCACCGTTTGGGGATTCAGGCTTTCCAGCCTAGGTTGATCGAAGGTAAGGCTATCCGCCTGCACCCTTTAGTCTGTACGGCGTTTAATGCGGATTTCGACGGAGATCAGATGGCGGTACACCTGCCACTGGGGCCTGAAGCCATTCTGGAAGCGCAGCTTTTGATGCTGGCATCCCATAACATATTGAATCCTGCGAACGGTTCTCCGATTACGGTACCATCTCAGGATATGGTACTCGGATTGTACTATATGACCAAAGAGCGAAAGTCCACCAAGGAATTTCCCGTGCTCGGAGAAGGTCTGGTTTTTTACAGTCCGGAAGAAGTCGAGATCGCCTACAATGAAAACAGGGTAGCCCTGAACGCTTCCATTAAGGTAAGGGTAAAGGACCTGAATGAAGAAGGTGAACTGGAATTGAAATTGATTGAAACTACTGTGGGCCGGGTACTGTTTAATTCAGTGGTTCCCGAAAAAGCCGGATTTGTAAATACCGTCCTCAATAAGAAGGCGCTGCGGGATATCATTGGGACTATTCTCTCCCTTACAGATGTTCCCACTACTGCCGATTTTCTCGATAAAATCAAGACAATGGGATATGATTTCGCCTTCCGCGGGGGATTGTCTTTCAGTCTGGGGGATATCATCATTCCAAAGGAGAAGATCGAAATGATTGCGGATGCCAATGAGCAGGTCGACGGGATCATGATGAATTACAATATGGGTCTGATCACAAACAATGAGCGGTACAACCAGGTCATTGATGTGTGGACATCCACCAATGCCATGCTCACAGAAATGGCTATGAAGCGGATCCGTGAGGATCAGCAGGGATTCAATTCCGTGTATATGATGCTCGATTCCGGTGCCCGGGGTTCTAAGGAACAGATCCGACAGCTTACCGGAATGCGTGGCTTGATGGCCAAGCCCAAGAAATCCACCGCAGGTGGGGGAGAGATTATTGAAAACCCCATCCTCTCCAACTTTAAAGAGGGATTATCCATTCTGGAATACTTTATCTCGACGCACGGAGCCCGTAAGGGTCTTGCAGATACGGCACTCAAGACTGCAGATGCCGGTTATCTGACGCGTAGGCTGGTAGACGTATCCCAGGATGTAATTATCAATACAGAAGACTGCGGTACCCTTCGCGGTATTGAAGTAGAACCCCTGAGGAAGAATGAGGAGATCGTAGAAACACTGGGAGAGCGCATACTCGGAAGGGTATCGCTTCACGATGTGTATCACCCGATTACTCAGGAATTACTCATCGAAGCGGGTCAGGAGATCATGGAGGCAGATCTTGCCCGGATTGAAGCTTCACCAATTGAGCGCGTTGAAGTACGTTCACCGCTCACTTGTGAGGCTACTAAAGGGATCTGTGGGAAGTGCTACGGACGAAACCTGGCGACCAATAAAATGGTTCAGCGCGGAGAAGCTGTTGGTGTTGTTGCTGCCCAGTCCATTGGAGAACCCGGTACCCAGTTAACCCTGAGAACCTTCCACGTGGGTGGCATTGCGGGGAATATCTCGGAAGAGAGCAAACTCGATGCGAAATTTGATGGTATTGCAGAGATCGAAGACCTGAGAATGGTCAAAGGAGAAGACAGCGACGGTAACGCCGTCAACATCGTAATCTCCAGGACCTCTGAAATCAAAATCGTCGATTCCAAAACCGGAATTACCCTGAGTACGAATAACATTCCCTACGGTTCCCAACTCTTCATTAAAAATGGAGGTAAGGTGAAAAAAGGCGATGTGATCTGTAAATGGGATCCTTACAATGGGGTCATCGTTTCTGAATTCCCGGGAGCCATTGCGTATGAGAATATAGAGCAGGGCGTCACGTACCAGGTTGAAATTGATGAGCAAACAGGTTTTCAGGAAAAGGTGATTTCAGAATCACGGAATAAAAAACTGATTCCTACGCTTCATATCAAGGATAAAAAAGGTACCATCCTGAGGTCTTATAACCTGCCACTGGGGTCGCACCTTATGGTAGATGACGGAGAAAAAATCAAGGAGGGAAAGATTCTTGTAAAAATCCCGAGAAAATCAGCGAAAGCAGGGGATATCACCGGGGGTCTTCCTCGTGTAACCGAGCTCTTTGAAGCCCGGAATCCTTCGAATCCCGCGGTTGTTACTGAAATTGACGGGGTCGTTTCTTTTGGTAAGATTAAACGGGGGAACCGGGAAATAATCATTGAATCTAAAACTGAAGAGATCAAGAAATATCTTGTGAAGCTCAGTAACCAGATCCTGGTACAGGAAAACGATTACGTTCGGGCCGGAATGCCGCTTTCGGATGGATCGATAACTCCTGAAGATATTTTGAGGATCAAAGGTCCTTCTGCAGTGCAACAATACCTTGTAAATGAGGTGCAGGAAGTCTATCGCCTGCAGGGTGTGAAGATCAATGATAAACACTTCGAGGTGGTTGTCCGTCAGATGATGCGAAAAGTTCGTATACAAGATCCGGGAGATACCACTTTCCTCGAGAACCAATTGGTGCATAAGGATGACTTTATGTTGGAGAACGATGAGATCTTCGGCCAGAAAGTTATTGATGATGCCGGAGACTCAGAAAACCTGAAGCCTGGCCAGATCATCAGTCTGCGCGAACTGCGCGATGAGAACTCCCTTCTCAGACGAAATGATAAGGCCCTGGTAATTGCAAGGGATGCCGTGGCAGCTACGGCAACTCCTGTACTTCAGGGGATCACACGGGCTTCCCTCCAGACCAAATCGTTTATCTCAGCGGCTTCCTTCCAGGAAACGACCAAAGTGCTGAACGAGGCGGCGGTTAGCGGTAAAGTGGATGCGCTTGAAGGTTTGAAAGAGAATGTGATTGTCGGTCATAGAATCCCGGCAGGAACCGGAATGCGCGACTATGAAAACATCATTGTAGGCTCAAAAGAAGAGTACGATGAGATCATGGCCCGTAAGGAGGAAATGAAGTTTTAATTATTTAATTATACAGACCCCTGACCAAAAGTCAGGGGTTTTTAGTTTACAGTTATCATGGCGGAAAAAGAATCCCAGTCCCAGGGACAGAAGCAGCTCAATATTGAATTGGATGAGCAAACAGCCGAGGGCACGTATTCAAACCTCGCGATAATTAATCATTCCGTATCCGAGTTCGTAGTGGATTTCATCAGTGTAATGCCGGGCCGGCCCAAGGGCAAGGTTAAAAGCCGTATCATTCTGACCCCTCAACACGCCAAAAAATTCCTCAAGGCCCTCGCGGATAACGTGGAGCGTTTTGAAAAGGCCAATGGTCATATAAAGGATTACGATCAACCCCCTATACCCCTTAATTTCGGACCGACCGGGGAGGCCTGATTCGAAGGTGCCGGACTTTGGCCTCCCATCTTTTCCTGAGGCATTATCATATAGTTTTTTGTCTCTCATCTCGATGCGAATACAGATGATAGCATCGCCCGTATGAAAGACCTAGCACATTGGCTGGGTTTATGGAGCTATTCTATTGTGTATTGAATACGTGATTGATTATTTTTAATCGTGGCGCATACCCTTAGTACCTCTCAGAAATCCTGTCCGTTGAAGTCTCTAGTACGTGTAATTGGAATACTCTTTTTTGGCTTTACTTCAATGTGCCTTTCGGGCCAGGGGGATTCCAAGGTGCCTCCCAGGCCCTTATACTCGGTAACCGGATTTGTCGATGCTTTCTACGTGTATGATTTTAACAAACCCGATGGGGATTTCAGGCAGTCTTTTCTATACAATCACAACCGCCACAATGAATTCAATCTGAACCTGGGCTTACTGGGATTCCATTTGGAGCACCCCAGGTACAGGGCGCACCTCTCCCTCCAGGCAGGAACTTATGCCATAGACAATTATGCCGCGGAGCCGGGTGTTCTGAAAAATATTTTCGAAGCCTGGGCAGGTTTCGCGCTCGACAAAACGAGCAGACTTTGGTTAGATGCCGGGATCCTGCCTTCTCATATTGGCTTCGAAAGTGCTGTTTCTGTAGAAAACTGGACACTTACGCGTTCTCTTTCGGCCGAAAATAGTCCCTATTTCCTCACCGGGGCACGACTATCATATATTTCTGACAGGCACTGGCAGTTTGCTGGGCTCGTAATCAACGGTTGGCAGCGGATCCGGAAAGTATCCGGGAATTCCCTCCTATCATTTGGCACTCAGATCCTTTATACTCCGTCAGAACATTTTCAAATTAACTGGAGCACCTTTATAGGCACTGACGATCCGGATACCCAAAGGCGTATGCGTTATTTCAGTAACCTTTTCGGGAGGGTCCAAATAAATAAAAACCTTGGTATTATCACGGGTTTTGATCTGGGATTCCAACAGGAAGGTAAGGGGAGCAACACCTATAACCTATGGCTGACTCCAACGATAATCGGTCAGTATCAAATGCACAAGTATTGGCGAACTGCTGTCCGGGTGGAGTACTATCAAGATCCGGATGGGGTTATCATCCCGACAGATGTTCCGGATGGATTTCGAACACTTGGGGTTTCCCTGAATATTGATTACGCCCCTTTTCCCTGGGTGACCGGGCGCCTGGAAGCACGATGGCTCAGAAGCAGGGAACCGGTTTTCAGGGCTGAAGCAGGTCTGGAAGAACAGGAGTTCTTTATTGGCGCTTCCCTGGCCGTGAAGTTTGGAGTAGGATTAAATTCTCCTAAGGAACCCTGAGATTATAAAATCACGGGTCATCTCACGTTCCAATACCACTTCATATGTAACATTTTAAACACTGCTTCGTCGGTATCTTATAAGAACCAACTCCCATGAAGCAGGTTATTTTTTCAATAATTTTAGCTGCGTTTACTGTGTCAGGCGCTTTCTGCTGCACCCCGATGTTTGAATATT
>CAZEQO010000047.1:12107-16049 GCA_964514365.1 uncultured Robiginitalea sp.
ACCTCCTCACATTCGATTCGACCAAAGCAGACAGTATCCACGTGCACGCCCAAATCCAGCTGGAAGATTCCCTGCTCTATATGAGCCCCTTCGGGCCCATACCGGAAAGGTGGCCAGAGTATATTCATAATCTTCGCGTAAACGGACCAGATGGGCAACCTGTCTCTATGCGAAAAACGGAGGATGGGGCCTGGATACTCTCAGGGATAGAAACGGGCATGGAGGTAGAGCTTACATATGATATGGTCCTGGAACATGAGCAAATCTCCTGGCCAGGGGGTATTGACGGGGTTGCCTATAAACGGGACTGGGGTATTATGGCTTCGGGCAGGTCCCTTTTTGTGATGAACGGACAGGGGAAACAGGATATACAGGTTAAAGTGGACAGCCCGGGGGCCTGGAATATATCGACTGCCTGGCAATCTGATACACTTTCGAAGAATACATATCGCGCAGACAATCTGCTAGATCTACAGGAAAGTTTTCTGTTTGCAGGGTTCCATGAGGAAGTAATAATACAAAGGGACGGATTCACTTTGAATTTTGTCCTTGGGGGTGAAAAGGTGAAGGGGCAGGCATCGCAGTTTGTCAATGTAGCTTCCGGGGTCATGGATTATTATATCCGCCTGATGGGTGGAATACCCAAAGGAGTGGGTCCCGGGACAGCGTTAAAACAAAGCCTTGTGATCATCAGTCAGTCAGAGCTTGTGGATGGAGAAGTCATCGGTAACCACCTCAGTATGTTTATGAACCCGGACGGCGATCCTATGGACCAGATGATGGGCTGGTTTATGTTTGCCCATGAGTTTTTCCACCTATGGAACGGTAAGACACTGCGGTTTGCCGATACCACAACGGACTGGTTTAAGGAAGGTATCAGCAATTACTACACCATGAAGGCACTGAAACAGACAGGGTTTATAAACGAAGATGTCGTCCTGAACATGTTGAACCGCCTTTTCTATCAAAAGTACATACATGACCCGGGCTACGGGTCCCTATCTCCTTCCCGGGCTGCCTCCGGGTTTGACAAAGACAACCATTGGGGGTTGGTCTATGGAGGCGGTTTGCTCGCCGGGATAGCCATTGATTTGGAAATTCGACAAAGGACGGGGAATACAAATAGCCTGGATGACGTCATGCGGGAATTTTATACGGAATATGGAGGTTCAGACGAAACTATAGATCAAACCGATATTTTGGACAAGGTCAATAAAATCGGAAATACGGACTTTTCTGCATTTATGAAGTCCTATATTCAGGGAACTGAATTGATTATGCTAACTCCTTATTTGAAATACGCCGGAGTAGAAGCGGATACTTCAGCAAATGAACTTCTCTTGACTCATCTTCAGGACAAAACAGCTTTGCAGTCGGATATTTGGGCGGGGTTTTTAGGGGAGCAATAGGGCTTTGCTCTACTGTGGTATTTAGTTTTTACACAATACCTCCCTTCTTCAAACTGGCGACTTTTTTATCAATATTTTGAAAGAATTCTTTTTTACCCGGACTCGTTTATGGAAGACGACAAGCTTAAATGAGTGGGGATTGCAGTACGGAATCTCGTTAAAAACGGTATATCAGTCGAACTCTGAAGTAAAGTGAAAATGGACAGAGGGATACTTCTGCTGGGTCATTTGCAGGGAGAATGCCGAATCTGCAAGGAATACCAGTTGCCCTCGTTTGTCCCGGGCCAGAAATTTCTGTTTTACCCTTAGAAACTCCTGGTACTCTTCGTTTGAAGGGTCCTGGGGTTCTACCCAGCACGCCTTATGGACAGCAAATGGTTCATACGTGCATTTAGCCCCATACTCGTGTTCCAGGCGGTATTGAATTACTTCGTATTGCAGGGCTCCTACGGTCCCGATGACCTTACGTCCATTGAGCTCCAGGGTAAATAATTGGGCGACTCCTTCATCCATGAGCTGGTCAATACCTTTGGCCAACTGTTTTGCCTTCATCGGGTCTGCGTTGTTGATATACCTGAAGTGTTCCGGGGAAAAGGAGGGGATACCTTTGTAATGTAATTCTTCACCTTCAGTAAGAGTATCTCCAATCTTAAAATTCCCAGTGTCGTGCAGACCTACGATATCCCCTGGAAAAGACTGGTCGATAATGGCTTTCTTCTCCGCGAAAAAGGCATTTGGACTCGAGAATTTTAAGGACTTCCCAAGCCTGACATGAAGATAGGGCTTGTTGCGTTCAAAGGTGCCGGAAACTATTTTAATAAAGGCGAGGCGGTCGCGGTGTTTGGGGTCCATATTCGCGTGAATCTTAAACACAAAACCGGTCATTTTCTCTTCGTCAGCCGCCACCAGCCGCTCCTCAGATTTCTTGGGGCGAGGGGTTGGAGCTATTTCTACAAAGCAGTCCAGTAATTCCTTAACCCCAAAATTATTCAAAGCCGAGCCAAAGAAAACGGGCTGCTGGGTACCTGCAAGGTATGCCTCCCGATCGAATGGGGGGTAGACTCCTTCCACCAGTTCTAAGTGTTCTCTGAGTTCGAGGGCGGCTTTCTCACCAATGAGTTGTTCCAATTCAGGGTTGTTGATGTCTTCAAAGGAGCGAGACTCCTGGATTTGTTGTTTATTTTCTCCCTGAAAGAGTAAGATGTTCTTTTCGTAGATGTTGTAAATACCTTTAAAGTCATATCCCATGCCTATGGGAAAACTCAAAGGGGTTACATGAAGTCCCAGCTTTTGTTCCACCTCGTCCATCAGGTCAAAGGCATCTTTCCCTTCCCGGTCGAGTTTATTGATGAAAACGATCATGGGGATATTTCGCATCCTGCAGACTTCTACCAGTTTCTCAGTCTGCTCTTCCACTCCCTTGGCGACATCGATAACCACAATCACGCTATCCACCGCAGTGAGTGTGCGGAATGTGTCCTCTGCAAAATCCTTGTGGCCCGGGGTATCGAGTATATTGATTTTTTTGTCCTTATAGTAAAAGGCGAGGACAGAGGTCGCAACAGAAATACCTCTTTGTCGCTCGATCTCCATAAAGTCGCTGGTCGCCCCTTTTTTGATTTTGTTGCTTTTTACCGCTCCTGCTTCCTGAATAGCCCCGCCAAAAAGGAGCAGTTTTTCAGTAAGGGTGGTTTTTCCGGCATCCGGGTGCGATATGATACCAAATGTGCGGCGCTTTTGGATTTCCTGTTTAAAATTCAATGGGTAAAATTTGGGCAAAAGTACCAAAAAACTGCAGGACTTTGTATGTAGCTATTCTCAAAAGGTATCTTAAGAAAATTTCTATCTATATTGTAATAATCTTAGTAAGAGTCGCCGCTTATCGATAAAGTGCTGTTTTAGTCGCTTTGTGGATTTTTTCGGAAGAATAGTATTTGTCGATTTCATCGATTAACGGATAGCCCAAGGGGTGTCAGGAGTAATTTGTCGAATTATGGAGTCTTTGAAAGAGTTGTGGATAAATAGAATTGTAATCCATTGGCTACAAGTATAATTAGGATTACTTTGGCCGCTGAAATGGCTTTCCCCCAAAGCGAATTTCAAAGACCTGCAATATACTATGGTATGTCGTTACCTTAATCGGCTATGTATGAAACAATTTTACCTCTTTTTTAATCCAGCTGGGCTGAAGATCTACTTTTCAGTGCTACTACTCCTAATTGCCTTCGATAGCCAGGCGGCGCATACAGTGTCTGAACCCCAAAATCTTGAGAATAACAATACTGATACAGATGGGGATGGCGTGCTCAATTCGGATGATATCGATGATGACAATGACGGAATAATTGACTCCGTTGAAGATTGGAATACGGATGGGGACAACGATCCAAATACAAATCCACTCGATACCGATGCAGATGGTATCCCGGATTATCTCGATATCGATTCAGATAATGATGGTCTGCTGGACACTTACGAAGCCCAGCGAACCCACGACTATATACTTCCCTCCGGTGTAGATTCTGATGGGAAC
>CAZEQO010000047.1:16059-17130 GCA_964514365.1 uncultured Robiginitalea sp.
ATCTGGACATCGACTCAGACAACGACGGAATCCTGGATAATGTGGAGGCACAGCCTTTTGACTCGTTCATGGAGCCTTGTGATATCGATAGCGATGGAAATGGTCTTGACGACCACTACGAATCAGCACCGGGTGCAGGTGAGGGACTCACTCCAGTCAATTCAGATGGAGATTGTGACCCGGATTTCCGGGATATCGACTCAGACAACGATGGGATTCTCGACAATATAGAGGCACAGGAAAGTGCTTCCTTTCAGGAACCCTGTGATCTTGATTCAGATGGAAATGGCCTTGATGATCATTACGAAAGTGCACCGGGCGAAGGGGAAGGTCTTTCTCCGGTCGATACCGACAACGATTTAAATCCTGATTTCCGCGATATCGATTCGGATGACGACGGGATCCCGGACAATGTAGAAGCCCAGACTACGGACGGATACATTCCGCCCAGTGGAGTCGATTCAATTCATAATGGCCTTGATGATGCGTATGAGGGAAGTGGTTGGCGTGTAATTACAGGCCCTTGCCCACCATGTCGATCAGGCGCAACTGCTTCTCCAGGAAGTAGGCGTGATCCATCTCGGTGTCTTCGAGCAGCTTGGTCAACAGTTCGCGGGTCTCGAAGTCCTGCACCCGCTCGCAGACCGCCATCGCCTCTTTGAGCATCGCGTCGACGCGATACTCGACATCCAGGTCGTTCTGCAGCATCTCGCGCACGGTACGACCGATCTCGGCCTTGTCCTGCTGGTTGAAGTCGGGCTCCCCCTCGAGGAACAACATGCGCTCGATGATGATGTCGGCGTGTTCCGTCTCCTCGTCTTTCTCGTGGTCGAGGCGGTCGGCCAGCCTGTGCAGTCCCCAGTCCCTGTACTTCCGGGAGTGGCCGAAATACTGGTCGCGCGCACCCAGCTCGCAATTGAGCAGCGCCTGCAGGTGCTTCAGGACTTCTTCGTTGCCTTTCATCTACTCGTCTCCCATCTGCGACTGCAGGTAGTTCTCCAGCCCGGTGTGCTCGATCAGCCACTGCTGGGTCTCGATCCAGTCGATGTGTTCCTCGGTTTCCTCGAGGAT
>CAZEQO010000048.1:0-1101 GCA_964514365.1 uncultured Robiginitalea sp.
CAGAAGCTGTGAGAATCGGATGAGTTCCGAAGCGGTGAAATCCGCCATATCCCTGAAATTGGGCTGAGGATCTATGATCGCATAGTAATTGCCACCGTATCCAACATCAAATTGCAGCTTTCCCAAAGGGCTATCTACTTCCAAGTCCCGGGCGGAGAGAAATGAAGGGACATTGGTAAGGGCTACCCACGTCACCTTTTTCCCTTCTTGTCCGTACCTGATTCTGACCAACCCGGCAGGGGTTTCCAAACGGACCTCCCCGGGGGTGCGGGGATGAATCAGCCCCTCTTCAATACCCATGGTAATCGTACCAATTGTCCCGTGCCCACACATAGGCAGGCATCCACTGGTTTCTATAAAGAGGATGCCCAGATCATTTTCCTGGTTTGCCGGCGGATAGAGGATGCTGCCACTCATCTGGTCGTGACCCCGGGGTTCAAACATGAGTCCTTTGCGGATCCAGTCATATTCCCTGAGGAAATGCTGGCGGCGCTCTTTCATAGAGTTGCCCTCCAGTACCGGGCCTCCTTCTGCGATCAGACGTACCGGGTTTCCGGCGGTGTGGCCGTCGATACATTTAAATACATGCCTTCTCTTCATAGGCGCTAAATCATATGGGGCCGGCAGTCATTTGCCCATTGACCATTCTTAAAATTCCGAGGGGATTGTCATCTTTCAGTGCCGGCGGAAGGATTCCTCCGGGGAGATTCTGATAGGACAGCGGCCGGATCCAGCGTTTAACCGCATCGGTTCCGACGGAAGTAAACCGGGAATCTGTAGTTGCGGGAAAAGGGCCTCCATGGTGCATACTAGGGCATACCTCTACCCCTGTGGGTACGCCGTTAATAAGCAGTCTACCCGCTTTTTCCCCCAGGAGTGCAACCACGGCTGAAGCCGATCCAATTTCAGCTTCATTTCCTAAAAGCGAAGCCGTTAATTGTCCCTCTAAACCCGCAAGGGTTCGCATCAGGTCTTCGTGATCTTCACAAGTCACCAAAAGGGTAAACGGCCCGAAAACCTCCCTCTTTAAGCTGGCATTCTTTCTAAATGCAGCGGCGCTGACCACGCCCACGGCACCGGTCGCCCGGGTATCGCCCTCAT
>CAZEQO010000048.1:1142-10406 GCA_964514365.1 uncultured Robiginitalea sp.
AGCTGCAATATTTGGATGCAACATACAGGCTGTACCCACTGCATCAACCTCGGCGGCCAGAGCTTTAGAAAATGCCATCCATCCCGATCCTTTTAGGCCCAAAACCAACCCGGGATTGGTACAAAACTGCCCGGCGCCAAGGGTTACGGACTGGGCATAGGCTTTCGCCCATCCTTTTCCGGGTTCCGTAGCCGACGGCAGAACAACAACAGGGTTAATACTGCCCATTTCGGCAAATACGGGAATGGGCTCCCTTCGCTCGGCTCCAAGGCGTGAAAGGGCCAGGCCTCCGGCCTTACTCCCCGTAAAGCCCACCGCTTTTGCGGCGGGATGTTTGACCAAAGACGCCCCTAAGCCGTTACCTGTCCCCTGCAGTTGTGAAAAAACCCCCTCAGGCATTCCGGTTTGACGCGCAGCCATTTGAATACAACGGCCCACGGCCTCTGATGTCCCGGCATGCATCGGATGTCCTTTGACGACCACCGGGCAGCCTACTGCAAGGGCCGAGGCTGTGTCTCCCCCTGCAGTGGAAAAAGCAAAAGGAAAATTACTGGCCCCAAATACAATTACCGGGCCCAGGGGTCGCATACATTTGCGAATATCGGGTTTGGGCAGGGGGGTCCGATCCGGTTGGGCTGTATCGATCCGTACCTCCATCCAGGAAGATGATTCTGCAATTGTCGCGAACGCTCTTAGCTGACCTGTCGTTCGTCCGAGCTCCCCGCGGGCGCGCCCCTCGGGCAAGCCGGATTCCTGCATATAAACGGTTACGAGATCCTCCTGCTGCTCCTCGAGCTGGACCGCGATTGCCCTAAGAAAGATAGCCCGATCTTTCCCAGGCACATCTCTGTATGTCTTAAAAGCACTTACAGCTAATTCCATGGCCGTATGGACTTCGCTATCGGTGGCTTCATAAAACTCCCAGGGGGTTGGAGAACCGGTCTGGGGGTTCATAGTTTGGAAGGTGTTTTTGCCAAGGGCGGATTCGGAGAAGCCGAGCAGTTGGTGACCGGTGATTGGGTATTGCATGTTACAAGGGTATCTTTAGTTTCGGGCGGGCGGGGAACCCCCGCAAATTCGTAAGTTTATTTATTCAATGAAACCCCCAACGGCAATCTGTTATAATCGTTGAGGATTGAGGTACCGGCGTCATAAAAACTTTAAATAGTCGGGCAGGTCCGGACGGACCTTCAACGCATCTTCTATGATGCCGATAACCCTCTGGCGCTCGGCTCCGGAGAGGGGGAGGCGCGGCTTTCTCACGGCCTCCGAACCCAGGTCTACCATCTTTTCAGCCAGCTTGATATTTTGTACCAGCTGTGGATTGATATCGAGCTCCAATAAAGGCAGGAACCAACGATATATTTTCAGGGCCGCTTCTATTTGGCCCGCCTTAGCCAGTGCATAAACAGCCACTGTTTCGCTGGGAAAGGCACAAACCAGGCCTGCTACCCATCCATCAGCACCCATAGCGAGGCTTTCCAGGGCCAGGGTATCCACCCCACACAGGATCTTGAGTCGATCTCCAAAAGCGTTTCGTATACGGGTTACGTTGGACACATCCCGTGTCGACTCCTTCACGGCCTGAATATTCGGGCAATCCTTCATCAGGGATTCAAACATGTCAAGGGTCACTTCAGTCCCGTAATCCACCGGATTGTTATACACCATAATCGGCAGGTCCGTACTCCCTGCAATCTCCCGAATATAGGCTTCAGTCTCCTGACCTGTTGGTTTGTATCGCATTGGGGGCAAGAGCATAAGACCGTCCGCACCGCAAGACTCGGCAGTCCCTACAGCCTGCAGGGCCCGCCTCGTGCTGCCTTCAGCGACATTTAAGATTACGGGTACTAAGCCATTGGCAAATAAGTCGAGGTCGAGATTATCGGTCTCATTAAATTTTGTCGTCAGCGCAGGCATAACCCCTTTCCACTCAAATTCCATAGTCATATTATTGGACCCCTAATATACATATCCTGAGGGAATCAAAAAGCTATCCAACCCACCACACGATATTGGAGTAATTCACCCGAATTAAGGGTTCATGTAACATGTGTTACTGAGTTGAAGATTGCAAAATCTTACCTTTATCAAAGTAAAAGAAAATTTAAAAACACTACGACTATGGAGAATCCTCAAATGACAAATACAATGCCCAGAATCGGGGACATCGCCCCGGATTTTGAAGCCCTGACGACCAAGGGGAAAATCAAATTCTCTGAATTTGCCCAGGACAAGTGGGTGGTATTATTTTCCCACCCTGCAGATTTCACTCCGGTGTGTACCACGGAAATGAGTGGATTTGCCACCCGAAAATCTGAATTCGAAGCCCTCAATACCGAGTTGATCGGCCTGAGCATTGATAGTATCCACGCCCACCTGGGTTGGGTTCAGAATGTTCGCGAAAACACCGGGGTTTACTTCGACTTCCCCATAATTGCCGATCTGGATATGAAGGTGTCCAAATTATACGGGATGCTGCAACCCAACGAGAGCGAAACAGCTGCAGTTCGCGCCGTTTTCTTTATCGACCCCGAGAAGAAAATACGCCTGATTATGTATTATCCGCTGAACGTGGGTCGAAATATGGACGAGATCCTAAGGGCGCTTGAGGCCCTCCAGATCGCGGATAAATATAAAGTGGCTATGCCCCTGGACTGGAAAAAAGGGGATAAAGTAATCGTGCCCCCGCCCAAATCCCTTGATGAGCTTAACGCGCGGCTGGATGACGACAGTCTTGAGAAAGTAGACTGGTACCTTGCCAAAAAAGACCTCGAGCCGGTATCTTAGAAACAGACCCGGTTTTCCGGACCCCATGAGCAACGGGTACCTGACGTTCAGGTACCCGTTTTTTTTATGGCCCACGGGAATAAATATTCATTTTGACGCGTGGCCCGAATTCCGTAATTTGAGCATCCTATAATTTATTTCAAATTCCAATACATTATGAAAAAATCAATTTTAAACAGCGTTTTCCTGACCCTTTTCGGGGTTTTAATCCTCGGCGCCCAGGACCATGTTTCCGTTTACAGCGGGTGTGATTTTAAAGGGGACCGGCAACGGATGTACGAAGGAGAATACGATGATAAGGACCTCACGATAGGAAACGACCGCATTTCGTCCATACGCGTACCGGAAGGATGGTCCGTCACCGTTTACAAATCCCACGATTTTGATGGGTCACATGAAACCTATACAAGTGATGTCCGATGCCTTCCGGAAAAATTTAACGACGCCATTTCAAGTATCCGGGTATACAAGGCCAAGAGTAGCAGTGCAGTTACCATCTACAGCGGTTGCAACCTCGAAGGAGACAAACAAGTACTCCGCGAGGGGGATTACCGGGATCGGGACATCAAGATCGGTAACGACCGCATCTCTTCGATCCACGTGCCCAATGGATGGTCCATAACCGTGTACAAATCCAATAATTTTGAAGGATCCAGCGAGACCTACACACGGGACGTTCGCTGTCTTCCCGATAAGTTTAACGATGCGATTTCCAGCCTGAGAGTGCACCGCTCAGGGAGCAACCACAGTATTCAGACCAGGAATTCGCAGGGAAATAATAACCGGGCCACCCATTCCAACAGTGTTACCTATAATGCCCGGGGTCAGGTTCCCTGTAAGCTTGGACGTGGAAACCCTACAAACAATTGTGATTTCGGAGTCGTGCGACGCAGCAGTGGAGATGCAGACGTTCACATTACCAAGAAGGATGGGCGTAAACGAGTCATTTATTTTCAGAATGGACGGGCTGTGGGATATGACCAGAGCCAGGCGGACAGGGGTCAATTCAGGGCTTCCAAGGAAAGTGACCTCTATATCATCAATATCGGAGAGGAGCGCTATGAAATTCCTGAAGCGGTAATTTACGGGGGATAACGCCACGGCGTTTTTTGTCTATACGAAACGTATCTTCCCGGGAAAAATTCCTTGGATCAGGGACAGAGTCTGAACTCCATAGAATTCGCTTCAAATGTGCATCCCAATTCGTCATCAGGAAGCACATAATATCGAATGTGTCGCCTGTTGAATGGGACAAGCGACCCTTCCAGAGACGTTTGGGAGGGTATAACTTAATTGGTTTTCAGAATCCTTGCCAAATCGTAGAAATGGAAAGTCTTGTTATCGTTCATGGCTACAAATATCCCATATGGAAATTCGGGCCCTAAGGGGGAGGTAACAACATCACAACCGTCTGTTTCCCGTGTCCCCAGATTTACGGCTTTTATATATGCGTTGCTTTGACGATCAAAAATGTTAAATTCCCCTTTTTGCTGATTAGAGACAAGGATATATCCCGTGCCTTCAGGGTATGCCGCTATAGCGATCCCTTCAATGTCTTCTGCAAAATAATCGCCACCAAAACAGGAAAGTTCCGCATCACCTTTAGCAGGCTCGGCGTGATATTTCCGAATACAAACCCCTTCGTCTGAGTAATAGACAAAACCCAACTCCTGATCTACGGCAATGGCTTCAATTTCCTTGACCCCACTAAACGTTCCAAACTTCCGTACAAAAGCCAGGGAAAGACCCGCGGTTTGCATTTTAAGGCGGTACTGATAGAGATACCCCTGTCCCGGACCGCTTTTTCTACCGACAATGATATACATATTTCCATCTTCAGGCGAATGGTAAACCGCCACCCCCATAGGCAGCCTGAATTCCGGATTGACCTCATCTGCAAATACAGGAAACCCACCCCCATCCAAAGGCTGCATGTCCGGAACCGAAAATATCCTGATGCGTTGTCTTTCACGCTCTGTAAAGACCAAAAAATCGGTCGTCCCGGTCTCAGAGCGGCTGAGACCATACCCGACGTCTACGTTATTAGGCCTGCGAATTCCGCGTAAAGTCTTCTCTTCGACGATCCTTCCCGTGAGATCATAAGCATAAATGGCCCCCTCCGTTTCCTTATCTGTACCAAAAACCAGGCTTTTTTCGGGATCGACGGGATTGACCCAAATGGCGGGATCATCCGTATCGTGTATCGATTTTTCAGTGATGACATCGGCCTGTATGACCGGAAGGTTGCTTTTAGTACAGCTGGTTACTACAAAAAACAACCCCCCGGTTACACTTATAATTCTTTTAAACATACACTCTGCTAAACATACTCCACGCCACCTTTGATGGCGTGAAGCATCAGTAAATTGATTAGTTTCGAAATAAATCGTACTTCAGACCAAAAGCCAGGCGCTGGCTGTAGAACTCCACTTGTTGGGTCCGCTCACTGATGCCCTGAAAATAACGCAGGGGCTGATTGGTAATATTATTCAGGTCTGCATAAATGCGAAGGTTATCCGTTATGGCAAAGCTCGCGTTAAAATCGAGGAAAAGCTGCTGGTCGTAATACCGATCTTCAAATGGATTGCCGCCAATTTCATCAATGTAGGAATCTGAAAAATTAAGGGATAACCGGGCACTAAATCGAGAATCTGCATACCCCAGAGATCCGTTAAACATATTGGGGGCCGTATTGGGGAGGTCCAGATCATCACGTTCATCCCCGTCCTCGTTACGAATGCCCTCTGCACTGGAGGTCAGATAGGTATAGTTCAGGTATAGACTGAAATTCCCCAGAAAACCGGGAAGAAAGTCGAGTTGCCTTTGGAAACTAATCTCTGCCCCGAACAAATTGGCGCGATCGCCATTTAATGGCTGGAAAACGTCATACCCTGTGGTACCTTCTCCAAATCGATCATCCGGCGCCTCAGAAATAAAGGTGTAGATAAAATTGTCCACCTGCTTGTAAAACACCCCGGCCGAAAGGATTCCAACGTCTTGAAAATAATGCTCTCCCATCAGGTCCAGGTTCATCGATGTGGTAGGATCCAGATCCGGATTACCGACAAAAACCTCGGCATCCTGGTTTATGATATCGAGAACGGGGGTCAAATCCACATAATTCGGGCGGGCCAGTGTATTGGTCCAGGCCAGCCTAAGGATGGTGCGGTCTGAAAAGTTGTATTTAAGATGAACCCCGGGAAGCCAGTTCGTATAGGAACTCTCTGCAGTGATCTGGCCAATTACATCTTCCTCATCCAGAATTTGATTCCCGGTAGCCTTTATTCGGGTATGCTCCATCCGCAGTCCCAGCAGTACCCCAAGCTTCCTCGTCAACTGTTGGTTGGTCATGACATAAGCAGCCGAAACATCTTCTATCACTTCAAAATTGGCCCGCACGAATTCATCGGGTACAGGTTCCCCGAGTTCATCTCTCAAGTCCAGAGATCCAAGCCATTCAGGTGTTGGGTATAGGCCCGCCTGGTATTTACTCCCAGCCAGAAAATCCGGGTCTGAATAATCCCGGAGGGGAACATCCGCTAACGTTGGAAATTCATCTTCCAGGTCGAATTCAAAGAAATTGTTATCCCTGAATTTATTCTTAAAACGTCCTCTCGCCCCAAACTTTAAGGAACCTCCTCCCTGATCAAAAAGATCTGCCGGCAGTTCGAAATTCAGAAAAATATTGATGTCCTCTTCATCCGTATATTGCGTCTCATTGGTTATTTGGTCAAATTCAAAAAGGGAAGGGTCGTTTTGAACCCCGGGGTCCTCTGAAGTCATATTGGGAAACCCGGGGTCGCGGTTGTCATTCAAGGCGATGTATTCTCCCTTGTATACGGCATATCGTTCATCCAAACGCTCTTCAGAAGCCTTGGCGTAGGAGGCCAACCAGTCTACTTTCACACTCCCAAAGAGATGCTCACCCCCTAAGGTATAGTTTTGCATCCGCTGATCTTCCAAACGGGTATTCTGGTTACGCTTGTTGTCAATTCCCGCTTTTGTTTCCCGCTCGGCCTCTACTGGAAAACGTGTGGGTACCCCGTCAGTGATCGTAAAATCCCCGATTTCAATGTCTTCGGCATCCAGAATTTCCTGAGCGAGTACAAACCTGTTTTCCCGGTCGTCTCTCCAGTTATACATGGATTTGAAGTATATGCGGTTGGACGGGTCAAAATTATATTCAAAATTCGCAGATATACTGCGTCGAACCCTTTGAATCAGGTAGGTGCGCTGTTCTGACACATTGGTATACGGCTCCACGTCTACTTCTTCCAGGATCGGGTCCCCATCGGCGTCATCCGCCCCGGTATAGAATTCAAATTCGTCAGACCATTCTGCCTCCACATTGTCGGAGCCAAATTCAGAATCGTAAATAGTTGCTCCCAGCATCCAACCGAATTTGCCATTCTTTGAACGATCTCCAAGGAGTAAGGATCCATTTAACAGGCGTCTGTCCGTAATAAAGTTCACTCCCGAACCCAGGGTAGCAGAGAGACGGAAACCCTGGGGCGCCGTCCTCGTAATCAGGTTCACTGCCCCCCCAAGCGCATCGGCGTCCTTATCTGGAGTCATGGCCTTGGAAACTTCAATGGTCTGGATCATGTCCGAAGGAATAAGGTCCATCTGAATATTCCGGTTATCCCCTTCTGCAGAGGGTATCCGACTCCCGTTCAGGGTGACTGAGTTTAATTGTGGAGACAGTCCACGCACGATGATGTTCCGCGCTTCGCCCTGATCCACCTGCATTGTAATTCCAGGTATCCGCTTTACTGCATCCCCAATATTCGCGTCCGGGAATTTTCCAATCTGGTCGGTGGAAACCACATTGGTGATATTAAAATTATTCTTCTGTGTATTGAGTGCCTTGGCCTGACTTCCGGAGCCAAAACCCAGGACCTGTACTTCCTGAAGGTTCATAGCCGATGCGACCAGCACAAGGTCTATAAAACTGGTTTGCCCGGAGTTGATCTGGACTTCCTGTGACAGGGATTCATACCCGAGGTAGGAGACTTCCAGGGTATAGGTACCCTCCGGTAAGGAAACAATGGTAAAACGACCGTCAAAATCTGTAATACCGCCTTTATTCAGGGATTCGATAAAAATATTTGCTCCAGGCATGTAAATCCCATTCTCATCGGAAATTACCCCCTGCAACTGTTTTCTTTGGTATGACATAGCACTTTAAAATTTGGTTTAGACTATGGACCAAAACTATGTATGTCAGGCTTTTAATTGTTTTTTAAAGGGGCAACAAATAGGCAACTCCGGAGACAAAAAAGGAAACAAGCAGGCAACAAACACATCGCGGTAACACTGTGCTAACGTTGTTGAAAAGAAGTCGAAAAATCAGAGGGAAACCATAAAGTTTACCAGTTCTTTTTTGTGTTCAATGGGCAATTTTTTGCGCAGTCGGTGTCGCGCTACCCGAACACTATCTGGTGTAACCCTTAAAATAGATGCAATTTCTTTAGAACTCAGATTCATGCGTAAGAGCATTCCCAACCTCAATTCTGAAGGCGACAGAGTCTCATAGGCAGCTTCGTTAAGCTTTTTCATAAAATCAGGATGGATTTCCTCAAAAATGTTCATGAATGTATCCCATCCTGCATCTTCCCCCATGCTCTTCTGCAGCTCTATTGCCATGGCCTGGAGTATCCCCCTGTGGTCGATCCGATCCCTCGCAGCCAGCTGACTCAGGTTTTTTGAAAGATCCGTTAGGATTTTGTTTTTATGGGACAGGTTAAGGCTAATTCTGCTCAGGGCTGCGGTTTTGAGTTCAAGTTCCTGCTTTAAGGAAGCCATGAGTCGTTCTTTTTTAGCCAATTCAGCCTGCATCTCACCAGCCCGCGCTTTCTCCGCTTGGAGGGCTGCCTTCCCCCTGTTAAATAAATACAGAGAAATACCGATTCCAGAGATAAGAACCAGAACCAGGGCTACCCATAGCTTCCGTCTTTGCTTATAAAGGTTTTCAGAAGTTTTTTTAAGATCTTGTATTTCAAGAAGCTGGCGGTCATTCTCAAACCGGGCTTTAAGAACATTAAATTGAGAAGTGTTTCGCCTATTCAGCACTTGATTCCCATATTCCTCAGCTTGCAAAAGATGTTTGTACGCTTTATCAAAATCACCGAGGGCTGAATAGTTTTTGGAGAGGTCCTTATACCCACTTTGCATCTGATGGTAGTCCCCAAGGTCCCCGGCTATTTCGAGAGATTCCATCGTAAGGGACCGCGCCTCCTGATATCGGCCCTGCTTCCGGCGGATATCTCCCAAATTATTAAGCAGATGGGCTTCCTCCCTGGTCCTGCTACCTTTATAATGGGTATAAGCTTTTTCGAAATGTGTATAGGCCAGTTCAAATTGTCCCAAATCTTCGTAAATACTGCCGATATGCTCCTCAGTTCTGGCTATTCCGGCTAAATTACCATCCATTGTAAAGCCTTTAAGGCTTTTTTCCTGCCATTCCAGGGCCTG
>CAZEQO010000048.1:10416-16873 GCA_964514365.1 uncultured Robiginitalea sp.
TATTCCCCGCGCTTCTCGGCACAAATCCCCAGTAAACCATAACCTTTTGCCTGTGCCCCCGGGGCGAGGGATCCCTGTTGGAGATCAAACATTTTTTCAAGTAAGGTGACCGCCAACTCATAGTCTCCTATTGCAATTTGAAGTTCAGCCATCCCCAACGTCAGATCAACGCCGAGGGAATCTTCGGAATCACGGTTCAGAAAAGTTCCGGCCCTATGGAACTGTTTCATGGCCTCGTTATACAATTCAAGATAAGAGTATAGATTACCCAGGCGGATCAATTCCTGTGCTACCCGCACTGAATCGGTTTCCTTTGCCAACACCTCCTGCACAATCTCCAATTGTCTGTTGATTACCGAATCTACGTTGGAAACCCCATAGGCCTGGCCCCGGCTGACCGCCAATCCCAGCAGGATAAAAAAGTTAAGGACAAATAACTTCATCGAATACCCATGAAGCCGAATAATACTTCAAAAAGATATCCGGCATGTGTTCTTTAGGTTATAAAACGGTAAAATATCCAGGAGGAAAAAGGATCCGCGTTTTATGGGCGTTGCCTATATTTGAATACGTCAGAAGTGTAGATTCTTTTGATTCTTTTAGAGCTAACCTCACTTAGATTATGGAGTATTTTCTTATCGCATCCATTCTGGTCTTGCTATCCGCACTATTCGGTTATGTGAATGTTCGTTTTATTAAACTGCCCAACACTATTGGGCTTACGGTCATCAGCATTTTGTTTACCCTGGCGGCATTCGGGCTGAGTTCTTTCGACAATTCCCTGTTGCAGGCCGAAAAGTACATCATTACCCATATTGATTTTAAAACGGTCCTGTTAGATCTGATGCTCGGCTTTTTACTCTTTGCCGGCGCCTTGCATACCGACCTGGATAAACTTAAAAAACACCGCTGGCCTGTTTTGTTCTTTGCCACCTTTGGGGTTTTGGTCTCCACATTTCTCGTAGGGGCTGTCACCTATTTCCTGCTACCTGTTCTGGGTATGGAAGTCCCTTTTGTATACTGCCTGCTTTTCGGGGCCCTGATCTCCCCTACCGATCCGATTGCGGTTTTGGGAATCCTCAAAAAAGTTGGGGCGCCGAAAAACCTGGAGATTAAAATTGTGGGGGAATCCCTCTTTAATGATGGTGTGGGCGTTGTCATTTTTCTTACCATTTTCGGAATTGCGAATGGCACCGGAACTCTTTCCTTAGTCGAAATTGGAAAACTGTTTGCTGTGGAAGTCCTTGGGGGTGTGCTGCTCGGCCTGGTTTTAGGGGTCATTACTTTTCGGATGATGCGCAGTATAGACGACTATGCCATCGAGGTAATCATATCCCTGGCCGCTGTTATGGGCGGAATCGTTTTAGCGCAATACCTGCATGTATCCGGCCCTTTGGCCATGGTCACCGCAGGCCTTTTGGTCGGGGCGACGGAAGCGCGATCTGCGGCTATGTCGGAAATGACCGAGACTTATGTGGATAAGTTCTGGGAACTGGTGGATATTCTTCTCAACACTATTCTCTTTGTGCTTATCGGGATGGAGATACTCGTATTGGATTTTGAGAACCAATATATTATGGCGGGGTTCATTATGATACCAGTTACCCTGGTCTGCCGCTATCTCTCCCTTTTGCTGCCTATAAAGATCTTCGAAAAACCGCTTGAGTTCACCCCCAACACCAACCTCATCATGACCTGGGGGGGACTGAGGGGGGCGATTTCCATTGCCCTGGCCCTAAGCCTTACAGAGGCTATGTTCCGGGATCTTTTTCTGGTAATGACGTACGTGGTGGTCATCTTCTCGATTATCGGCCAGGGACTCACGGTGGATAAGCTTATTGGAAGACTGAACAAAAACAGGGCCTAGGCCGTCTTATGTGACTTTTATCACTTTTTGTCTTCTAAAAACTTCGGAATTTTGACTTGTAATTCAGGTCGATGTACTTAAAAAGGAAATCATTCGCCCTTTTTTGGGGTTGTTTCTTGTTTTTTTCAGGACTTGCAGGCACACAAGCCCAACACGAGGCACCTACACCTTCTGATTCCGCCACTATACTCGAGGCCGAGTCCCACAACCCCGGGCGATCGATTGAAGCCTTAAAAGATATTTTTGGTCTCGGGACGATTTCCGGACACGTCCGGAATTTCTTTATGAATACCATCAACCAGGGAGCGCTTACAGACTACTACGCCAATGCCATAGGAGGCGCCATGCGATTTAAATCCCATAGGATTTTTGGATTTCAATTCGGGGCTGCCGGAATTTTTACCTACAAACTATTCTCGAATGACCTGAATAAGGTAGATCCGGTTACAGGAGGGATTGCAGAATTTGAACACCAACTCTTCGATGTCCTGGATACGGATAACTTTAGTGACCTGGACCGCCTTGAAGAGCTTTACATCAGGTATAACTTCAAACACGGTTATGCAACTTACGGTAAATTGGCTATTGAAGATTCCCCGCTTAAGAACCGATCGGATGGCAGGATGAAACCTTTTGCCTATAAAGGCCTATGGCTGCATTACGACCTGCTTGAGAAACACCGGTTCAATTTGTCCTGGATCGATCGGATTTCCCCGCGGAGCACCGTGGAGTGGTTTGATTTTAAAGAAGGAATCGGTTTGTTTAATCAGGGATTCCAACCGGATGGTGAAGCAGCCGAATACCACGAGAACCTGGAGTCCGAAGGTATGGCCACGCTCTCGTATCATACTCGTATTTCAAACTTTAACTTCCAGCTGTATCAATGGTACCTCCACAATATTTCCTATTCCGGGTGGATAGGGGTAGAATATGAAAGGCAAGGATGGAATATGGGGGTGCAATATGTATTGCAGCTACCCGATGGCTTTCAAAAGTCCCTGGAGTATGAACAACGCTTTATGCAACCGGAAGAACGCGGGCAGGTAATCAGTGGGCGATTAGGATATAGAAGTCTTGATTGGGAATGGAGCGTAGCCTACACCCGGGCTTTGGCCAGCGGTCGTTTTCTCTTTCCCAGGGAACTTGGGAGGGACCAGTTCTACACCTCGATTTCGAGGTCCCGCCTTGATGGCTTCGGGGATACTGGAGTGCTCACCCTGAGCGGGGACCATACGTTTGGCATTGAACATTTTTCGGCCGGTTTTGACTACACGCGGACCTTTGGCCCCGAGGTAGATGCCTTTGAATTCAATAAATACAACCTGGATGCATACCAACAGTTTAATCTCCATTTGCATTACGCCCTGAAAGGCTTTTTTGAAGGCATGCATCTGGAATTCCTCTATGTGTATCGGGACAACCTGAACAATTCAGAGCCCGAGGTAGTCTTTAATCGGGGAAACCTCCACCAGTTAAATTTTATCACGAATTTTGAGTTTTGATCCCCTCTATTGCTGTCTATAGAGCTTCAAATTGAATTTTTCAAGTATCTTTTCCCCATCAATGCAAGTTCGTGGACTCAATCCTGAAGTACCGTTTTGAAGCCTTCCTGATCACCTTTTGCCTGGTGGTATTCGGGAGCCTGTTCTTTCCAACCCGGCTTTTCGAGAGTTTGCTGGATCCTGTATTCCTTATCCTGAATATCAGTGCTGGCTTTGCGATTATTTATCAGCTCACGGAATGGCAAAGATTTTACACCTTACTCTTTATAATTACTATTGGTTTTAAGTTATTTGATTGGTTTTTTGGGGTTGAGAATCATATCTATCTAAGGCTTATTCACTTCGCCTTACTCTCCATTTTCTATTTGGTTGTGACCTGGGCGATTATTCGGGAGGTCTGGCATACCGAGGAAGTAACGCGTAATGTAATTTTTGGAGTTATGGGAGGATTTACCGCTCTCGGGCTTATTTCCTTTTTTATGTTGCTGGGAATAGAAATAGCAGAGCCCGGGTCTTTCTCAGGTCTGGATACTTCGAATGCAACAACTCAGGCCCAGAGTTTGTTGTATATGGCTTATATAACTTTAATGAGTATAGGATACGGCGATATAGTCCCAACTACCCATATAGCCCAGAAGGCCACAATTCTGGTGGGCCTTCTGGGCCAATTTTACCTGGTCATTATAACAGGTGTCGTTGTGGGCAAATACATCAACCAACAGAATAAATAAGCGAACGCTGGTCTCACGGAGACCATCGCACGATGCGCCTAACCCCTAAAGGTCGAAGGGATAGATGACCTTCCATTCCTTGGCCATGTCCACAACTGTCCATCCGTCTGCCATAGCCTGGTCCAGGCCTTTGTCCAGGCGCCCGATATGGGAGTCCCGGTCATACGCCCATTCCCGCTCCCCATCGGTGTGATGCACGTAAAGCATAAATGCCCCCTGCAGATTGCTGGCTGTGTATTGCAGCATTTGCAGGTCGCCGTCTGAATTCCCTGCCGCAAAAATGGGTTTTTTACCAATGTGCTGATCGATACCCACAGGTTTTCCTTCCTTGTCATCCACAAAATTGACTTCGGGAATCTTCCTTAAAACCGGGTTGCCGTCATTGTAATCGAATTGGGTCTTTACGCTGCTCCCCACAATTTGGTGGGAGGGTATCCCGTAGACACCTTCGGCCCAGGGGCGCATAAAATCGATTCCTCCCCCGGAAACTATAAAAGTGGTAAACCCATTGTCCCTGAGGTATTCGAGGAGTTCCAGCATAGGTTGATACACCATACTCGTATAGGGTTGATTTGTTTTTGGGTGCCGGGCTGTTTTAACCCAATCCAGTACAGAAGCTTCAAATTCATCCCCGGTCATCCCCGTATGGGAGGCCATAAGGAGTTTAATTAATCCCGCTTCCCCTTCCTTCATCACGGCTTCCATATCACCTTCCAGCAAGGCCTTAAAAGGTTGTTTGTCAGCCCATTCGGGATGGTCCGTCGCCATAGCCTTTACGCGATCCATAGCAAACGTAAATTGAAAATATATGGGTTGTTCAGACCAAAGTGTACCGTCGTTATCGAAGGTAGCAATGCGATCTTCTTCAGGGACAAAAGAAGGACTCCCCTGGGTAGTGACCTTTTCGACAAAGGCCGTAATGGCAGCCTTGGAAGGACCTTCATTCCAGGAAGGCAGGGGATCCTCAGCCAGCACAGCGACTTCAGATTCAGGAGCTTCTGTTTTCGACTGCTGATCGCGGCAGCTCCAAATCAACCCGAGGACGAGAACTAGTAAAAATGATTTAAGAATGGCTTTCATAATTGTAAGTTTTAATTCAAATCGAAATATACTTAATCAGGGCAAACGTGACATTAAGACAAAGCACTGGTAATTCAAATCCCTGTTTTTTTACACTGTACGGGATGACACTTTACACTAAAAAAAAAGCCGCCGTAATAGGCGGCTTTTCCATTAAGTGTTATCCTAATTACTCTTTGGGATCATACCCTTGATCTGTTCTTCAACCGTGCTCAAGCTCCAGTCTCCCGGTACCTGGCTGGGAGGATACTCCTTGAATGTAGAAAGGAACTGCAGGGCATAATACTGCATGCCCCCCAAGGCAAAAGCCCGGTCGATGTACCAGTTCCAATAGGTGTTTGAACCTTCTAACGCCTTTTCAAAAGGGTCTCTCCTCAAATGAAAGAGATAAGGCCCCCTTAATTTCACAAAGGGCTCAAACCACAATGCCAGTTTATTCGCCCGTTGTACCTGGAACATCGCTTTCCAGGGTCCATAGCGCAAGGCAGCGACTTCTCCACCATCATTGACATATATAAATCCTTTTCGGGGCGATTCGTCAACCGTACCTTTAAGATATTCCAGTTGGTTGACCCCGTCTATGTAATTCTTAAAGCGTTTCCCGTTCAGGGTGGTACCACCCTTCAACTGCTCCGCGACTTTGGGGTTTCCACCAATAGCTGCAAAGGTTGGCAACCAATCCTCATGTGCGACGATTCCGTTACGGGTTTCCCCTTCAGGGAAGTTTCCAGGCCATTTGATAAAGGCCGGCACCCGGTAGGCACCTTCCCAGCTGCTGTTCTTCTCTCCGTGAAATGGAGTCGTCCCTGCATCGGGCCACGTGTTAAAGTGAGGTCCGTTATCCGTGGAATAGAATACGATGGTGTTATCGGCTATACCCAATTCATCCAGGTAATCCAGCAACATCCCAACATGCATGTCGTGCTCTATCATCCCGTCTGTATACTCATCATTACCTTCATGACGGCGGTCTTCGCGAACATGGGTGCGAAAGTGCATCCGCGTTCCGTTCCACCAGGTAAAGAAAGGCTCCCCGGCATCCACTTGTTTTTTGATGAATTCCTTGGCTGCAGCAACGGTTTCATCGTCAATAGTTTCCATGCGTTTTTTGGTGAGCGCTCCGGTATCTTCGATACGCTGGCCACCTTTACCATCTGCCCAGGTATGCAATACACCCCTTGGGCCAAAGACTTCATCGAATGACTTGCCATTTGCCAGCATCATATCCTTGGGGTAGTCCTCATTTTCGGGTTCCTCCTCCGCATTGAGGTGATACA
>CAZEQO010000049.1:0-3831 GCA_964514365.1 uncultured Robiginitalea sp.
GGAAATTCCCTCCCCAACCTGGATATTATACGACAAGGTAAAATACGGGCTTACCGATGTCCCTGGGGAAGCACCCCTGATACAACAAGAACGGGCCTGGAGCTCGCCGATTTGGTATTCGCCGAAATAAGCCAATACAAGGCTCCTGTATAAAAATGCTTTAATTCACTCAATCAGTTTATTCTATGAAACCTCAAGTCCTTTCTTTTTTACTGCTGCTCTCGGGCGGGATGTTACTCTCCTGCAAGGGAGAATCTCAAAACGCTAAAGAAGCTGCCGTGGAAATGTCAGCTGAAGCAGCAGAATCCGTAAATCGCATCCCTGTAAATCCGCTAAAAGAAGCCTATTTTGGGGAAACCCACATTCATACGAGTGCCTCCATGGACGCTTTTATAGGTGGGAACCGGATCACAGCGGACGATGCCTATCGCTTTGCCAGGGGAGAGGAAATGCTGGTAAACGGAAGTTTGCATAAACTCAAAAGACCATTGGATTTTGCTGCCCTGAGCGATCATGCTGAATATTTTGGTGAAACCTATACCTTGATGAATCCAGGTACTCCGGGATATGACGATCCGATAGCTACCCAGATGAGGGAAGTGGATAATCTGGAGGATGGCCTGGCACTGTTTGTGCAATATGTGGTGAAACCGAATCGGACCGGCGATAAACCACATCCGGATTTCTGGCAGGGCCCCGAATCCATTAAGTCCGGCTGGCGGAAAAATTTCGTAGCCACAGAACGGCATTATGAGCCCGGAAAATTTACCACCCTGCATGCTTTTGAATGGTCTTCTGCTCCCAATGCCGGCAACCTGCACCGAAATGTTATTTTTCGCGATACCCTTGTCCCGGACCTGCCCTTTAGTGCCGTGGACGGCAGGGATCCACAGGAACTTTGGGCCTGGATGCAACAACAAATAGATATGGGGAGTACATTATTGGCCATACCCCATAATTCGAATGGCAGCAAGGGTCTGATGTTTCCGGAGACAAATCTTTCCAACGAACCCCTCAGTGAAGAATACATGCGCACGCGTAATAAAATGGAACCCCTGATCGAGATGATGCAAATCAAAGGGAATTCTGAAGTACATCCCAAATTCTGGATGAATGATGAGTTTGCCGATTTTGAAACCGCGGAATCCATACAGGATTTTAGTGATCGGAAATTTGAAGAGCGGAATTTTGTACGCTATGGACTAAAGAGAGGCCTGAAATATCAGGACGAGGCGGGCATAAATCCCTTTAAGTATGGATTCATAGGGGGCTCAGACAACCATAATGGCACCCCCAGCAATGTTGAAGAAGACAATTACTCCGTTGGAAGCCACGGCCTGGCGGATCAAACAGCCCAGGACCGGGTGGCCAATACCATAGATGGTTGGGCCACGGCCTATGATATCAATCCGGGCTCCCTGGCAGGGGTGTGGGCGGAATCGAATACCCGGGAGGCGATCTGGGATGCCATGAAACGCAAAGAAACCTTCGCCACAAGTGGCCCCCGTATCAAGGTGCGTATGTTCGCCGGCTATGACCTGCAAGACGCTTACGATTCTTATGAGTCCATGGTCACAGCAGGTATTAACCAGGCGATACCCATGGGCGGAGACCTCCCTAAAAGTTCGGGTAAAAATCCGAAATTCCTCGTATGGGCCATGAAGGATCCTATCGGACCAAATCTGGACCGTATCCAAATCATCAAAGGATGGGTCGAAAAGGGGGAAATGAAAGAAAAGATCTATAACGTCGCGGTTTCTGATAACCGGGAAATCACTGCCGATGGTTCCGTAGTCCCTCTCAATGCGCCCGTCAATCTGGAAACAGGAGCTTTTGATTCAAGCCAGGGAAGTCCGGAGCTGAGTGCAGTTTGGGAAGACCCGGACTTTGACCCCACCCAACAAGCCTTTTACTATTCCCGGGTCATACAATTACCTACAGCCCGCTGGACCCTCTGGGACGAAATCCGGGAAGGGGTGACCTATCCGGAAAGCGTCGCCAAAACCATTCAGGAGCGCGCCTGGGGTTCCCCGATTTGGTATAATCCAAACTAAAATTTAAATCTCAATGATATTGCAAACAAGTAACTTGAAATACTTCCATAGATTTTTGATTTTCCTATTAGTACTGGCGCCGTTAACAGAGATTTCAGCTCAGGCAGAACCCCCGACCACCTGGTTACTGCCTCCAAAAGACCTTTGGGCTTTCAACTACCAGTACCTCGATCTGGAATCGAATCTAACCCCATCCTCAGATGTTGTACTGGCCAATGGGGTTATTAATGCTTATGTAAGTGCTATTCCCATTGTGCGCAGCTTCTCGCTCGGCGGGAATATCGCCCAGGTTTTTGTAGTCCCCACGTTCGGTAATCTGACAGCTTCTGTAAATATTAACGACATCCCCGGGTTTGGGGATGTGGACCTCGATCCGAATGAGTTTGAGATCATCGATAAAACGGGTATGATGGATTCCCAGGTAAACTTCCGGGTGGGGCTTTATAATGCCCCGGCCTTGAATATTATCGAGCTCAGCCAGTGGGAACGAAAGTTCCAGCTGTATGGGTTCTTCGGAGTTACCGTACCCACAGGGGAATATTCTTCAGGACGCAGGATCAACCTGGGGGCAAACCGCTGGGCCTTCCGCCTTGGGGCGCCTATGGTGGTCCCCCTGAATCAGAACAAGAAAAAACCGGCGGACCTCGAAATACATCCCAGTCTTACTTTTTTTACAAATAATACGGACCCCTTTGTCGGAGATACTAAAAAACAAAAGGCATTGTTTAGGTTCAACACCGCTGTAACGAAGTACTTTACCTCAAAGTTTTACACCTCTCTCAGCGCTGGCTACCAGTATGGAGGGATCACCGAAATCGACAATCTCCCCAAGGGTGCGCGCATCGAACAATTTGGTGCCGGGGTAACGGGGGGCTACACCATTGCCTCCATCATTCGGGCTCAGGCTACGTTGGGCCAGATCTTTTTCAATGACAATAACGGTTTGATGGCGCGATTCCAGGTCACTGTTGTTCTTCCCTCCAAAGCCGACAGGGAACAGATCAGAAATCTTGGGCAGCAGACTGAGAAAAACCTGTAAGGCTATTTAAAAAGCCGTTGCGCAAAGGTTGTCAGGTACTCCCGCCAAAGGGTCCAGACGTGCCCCCCACCGGTTTCGACGTACTCATAAGGCATATTCAATGCATCCAGACGGTTGCGGTATGCCGTTACCTCATCGAATAGAAAATCCTCCCTCCCGATACCGATCCAGTAAAGTGCGTAACCGTTTTCCATTTGGGTCTTCAGGGTTTCATCCATATTTTGAAAGACCGGAGCTTCTGCATTATTCCGTGGTGTGATCGCAGGTGAAAACAGCCCGATATATTCAAATGTCTTTGGGTGATAACGCGAAATATGGAGGCTGTGGAACCCTCCCATTGAAAGGCCCGCGACGGCGCGGTGTTTTTTGTCTGTCTTTGCGCGGTAATTGGACTCGATAAATGAAATGATATCCCCAAAAGAAGCAATATAGTCCCCCGCCATCATATTGGGCCTCATAAATGCAGGCTGAACCAGTGAACCACTTGCTTTTCCGGGGGCCGCTTCGTCCTGGGCATTCCCGTTAGGCATTACCACAATCATGGGTTCTGCCTTCCCGGAGGCGATCAGATTGTCCAGGATTTGGGTGGCCCGGCCGAGGTCGGACCAGGCTTCTTCATCCCCGCCCGCTCCGTGCAAGAGGTAGAGTACGGGGTACTCCTGATCAGAAGCCTCATATCCCGGGGGAAGATAAATGGTCATACGTCGCTTTTTCTTCAGGCCCGGAGAGTCGTACCAG
>CAZEQO010000049.1:3841-11736 GCA_964514365.1 uncultured Robiginitalea sp.
ACCGTACCATGTGGTACATTTTGAACACTGTAGAGATCACCTTTATCCCCGGGTACGATAAAGAGGTTGAAAACAGAGGCTACATCCCTGATCATATGTGCATTGGACGGGTCTATGGTACGAACCCCGTCCACGATGAAGTGATACCAGTACAATTCAGAGGGCAGGGATTTTGTGGTATAGGTCCAAATCCCGTCACCGCCCTTCTCCAGGTCCGCTGTAGCCCTGCCATACCCTTCCTGGGGCATCCAGTCCCCTGTCACTTTCACTTCCTGTACGTCCGGGGCCTTAAGGCGGAAGGTGACCCGGCCTGCTTCATCAATTTCGGGGGATAGCTGGGCCTCGTTCATCATGCTCTCCTGGGCCGGGGCCTGGAAAATCGCACTTATGATAAAGAAAATACTGCTATACAAATACGTTTTCATCTGTTTGGTTATTTTGTCTTTAGTCCTGGTTTTCTGGATTTCGTTTGTATTTCTCCACGCGTCCATCCCTGATGATGCCCTTCCAGTTCAGGCCAAAGGTGAAGTCATAGGTGTTCCCTTCAGTATCCGTATATGGAACCATGTCGTGAGGAACATCCTCTAATTGCTTTTCCACGGTCACCATATCCCTGGGCATTTGCATGGGGAGCAGGCCGGAGGGCTCAGAAGTCCCGGATACCATTTCCATCAGGGCTTCTACCTGAACTCCGAAGTCCGCCAGGATGGCATCGACATCAGGGTCAATATCGGAAAAGACCATCGGATTCGTGACGGTTGACAGGAGAATCACAGGCCTTTCGCCCATTTGCTGCCTTGTTTTCCGAATGGTTTCAAGATCCGGATAGCTATTGGACCGGCTCGTCTTGCCCCTGTAGGAACGATTGGTGATCTCCGGGTCGATTACCGGATCCCCGGCGGCGAGACTTTTTTCCCGGGCCTGGGTGGCTGTGTAATCACTCAACTGGAGGCTGATGGGAACGTATCCGTTCCCCCCTGCTTCCCTGTCTTCCCTGCTGTAGCCAGCGCTCACAGGGCTTTTGATAAAGATCATGGCAAAATCTGCCTCCTCCGGATTGTCCGTAACTTCATAGAATTTCGCAATCAGGGACGTGTTTACAGCATCTTCTTCGCGTTCAGGGGTGGGCTGCCCGAAAAAATTGATCCCGGCAGGGACCTTCCGCTTCGGGATATACACCTTCCTTCCCTTCTTCACAGGAAGGACGCCATCTTTGTTTTTCAACATCACGATGGATTTTAACTGAGCCTGATATCCCGCCTCCATAAACTCCGGTTTCCCGACTTCCTCCATGGACGTCTCAGGATTCAGGTATGGGTTCTCAAACAACCCAACCTGAAAAATATTTGTAAGTAGTCTGACCGCAGATCTTTCAATACGGGCGCGCATGGCCTCTTCCCCGTATTTCTCCGCCAGCATCTGGAAGGCTTCCAGCACCGGTCCTGAGTCATCGTTCCCGCCAAACTGGTCACCCCCGGCCTCAAGGGCCTTAAAATGCCGTTCAGCAACACTGAGCGCTTCCACGCCCCAGGGTTTTCCGGCAAAAACATCCGGATAGGGTCCCTCATCCGCTGTAATAAGCCAGTCCGTGCATACCACACCGTCATATCCATATTGCTCCCTGAGCAAATCCGATATTATATATTTGCTGAAACCATTACCAACATTCTCCCCGTAAACGGTATCCCGTCCATAAGAAATAGTGTAATAGGGCATCACCGCAGAGGCGGCCCCCGTCTTTCCTTTTAGCTTGAAAGCCCCGTCCACAAAGGGCTTTAAATGATCCTGTAAATTTTCCCCTGGATACACCGCAAATTTCCCATAGGCAAAATGACCATCCCTTCCGCCTTCTTCCGGCCCCCCGCCAGGCCAATGCTTAACCATGGCGTTTACGCTCTCTGAACCCCAGTCCCCTTCCCTGCCGCTTCCCTGAAAACCGTCTACATAGGCTCGTGCCATCTCTGTAGCCAGTATAGGGTCTCCACCGAAGGTGCCGTAAAACCGGTTCCATCTCGGTTCCGTAGCCAGGTCTATCTGGGGAGAGAGGGCAGTGGTAATACCCAGGGCCCTGTATTCACGGGAAGCAATTTCCCCGAACTGTTTGGTGATTTCCGGATTAAAAGTGGCCGAAAGGCCAATTTCTTCAGGCCAGAGCGAAATAGTCCCCCCTGAACCCGCATTGTATTCCGCATCACTACGTGCCCCGTTCCGGGGATCGGAACTGTTGTTGGCCGGAATTCCAAAATGTATCCCTTCAACCAGTGCCTGAATGTTGTTATTCCATTTTGCTGCGGTTTCCGGGTTTTCCACTGAAGTGATCAGTACATGGCGGAGGTGGTCCTCCCGGAGAAACATATTTTGTTGGTCTGTCAGTGCGTAAGCCACAGTGTCCGCCTCATCAAAGGATTTTCCTCCATACGTCCCTGCCCGGTAGCCCTCGGCGTCTGCGGGGATGGCCTGGTGCCGGCTGTAGAGCATCAACCCTGCAATTTGCTCCTCAGGCAGGCGGGAAGCCAGGTCCCGTGCGCGCTCATCAACCGGGATTCGCCAGTCCTCGTACGGCTCAATGTTCCCGTTCTTGTTCAGGTCCTTGAAAGGTAAACCATCCCTTTCCAGTATCCCCACCCCGGAGCGGGGGGAATATCCCAGTACGGGGCCATCGGGCACTTCAATCATGCGCAAATCCCCTGCAAAGGGTCTTTCAACCCATTCAGGATGGGATGTGCAGGAACAAAGTAAAAGAAAGACAAGTGATAAGGGTACGGCAAGTTTCCTCATGGTAACTGGTTTAATTTAAACGCCCTATAAAGATGAAACCTCTCAGGCAATTATACTACTCCGGCAAAAGTACTTCACGGGTATCTGCATACTTTAAAATAGAATCCTTAGAATATAACATTGGAAAGTATTCGTCCTCTGCCCATTTTTGGAATAAATTAGAATAATATGGACTTTCTGGATTGCCGGACTGGCCGGGGCTATTCATCCCGAGGGCCTTATCCCATTCTCCCACGGGAATAATCACCCGAAATGAAGCCCCGCTGCTCTGGCGGTAATTATTCCCGGTAGATCCCGGGGTATATCCATTACCCCCTCTCGGCAAAGGGCCCAGATCCAGTCCTTTTTTAAATTCTCCGGAAAGGGCATCACTGAGTGGATGGGTCATGGCCGTATGTTTCAAGGCCTTTTGTCCGTATTGCCACTGTGCCATGTCCTCACCAAGGCGCCGGGTTAAGCCCTCCACAGCCGAATTAAAGGTGTCCTGCAGAAAGGCATCCCGATTGGAAGCATTTCCAAATACGGATTCGGGTTCCCGGATCCATTGCAGGATTCGCTCCAGTTGTAAACTGCGTATGATCTCCCGGGCCTCAGCCGGGACGAATCTGGTATGTCCCTCTTTGCGAATTTCGTTTTCCCAGGCCACATAGATGGCCGCCGGGATTGATTTCGGGTCGAGGTTGTAATCCCAGTCCGCGAAATAGTCCCGAGCCTTTGCTGCCCGACCTGACAACACATGGGTATTTAAATAAGGGACCAGTTCACGTGCAGGCAGAGAGTGGTAATCCGTTTGTAATTCCTGCATTTCTTCTAAAGTCAGGGGGGTATTTTCCGAAAGCACCTCCTGAATACGACGGCCCCGGAAGGGATCCGCCCATGAGTAGGCTATGGCATCCCAATTCGTGTAGGAGTCAGGGGTTACATTCTCATTGGCCGTGGCGATAAACTGCCGATCCGGGTTAAGTTCATGGGGTTTTTGGGCTATGGGCAGGTAATCAGCCCATTCAAACCGCCCGTCCCCCGGAACGGGAACCAGGCCTGAAAAATTCTTGCGGACCGGAGCAATTCCAACGGCCTGCCAACCGATATCCCCATCGGTATCGGCCCAGATCATATTTTCCCCGGGGATGTGGCTATAGGTGCATGCCTCGCGAAAAGATTCCCAGGAGTCGGCCTGATCCATTCTAAGGGAAGCAAGATAGGGAGCGCCTCCCGGCTCCATCCAGGCGCAACGCACGGCATAGGCCTTATGGCGCAGGGTATCTTCAAAGACCACCGGACCATGCCGACTGTATTTTAAGGTTGCCGTATAAGGATCCTGCCCTTTAACGGGAATACGCTCCTCTACAACCTCCATTTCCTCCCACTGTCCCTGGTAGCGGTATTGATTCGGGTTATCCGGATGGGTGTCGTAGACATAGAGATCCTCCCCATCGGTTTCAAAAACAGTCAGGCCCCAGGCCCCAAAACCATTATGCCCTATAGAAACACCGGGGATTTCAGGTTCCCCGCCCCCAATAACATTCCAACCGGGGGCTACCAGATGTACCATATAACGCAGGGAGGGTACGGCAATCCGGCGGTGGGGATCGTTCGCCATTAGCGGTTTTCCATTAGCCATTTTGGCTCCGGCCACCACCCAGTTATTGCTTCCAATGGACAAGCTGTCTTCACGCACAGTCTCTTGATTGGGCAGATTAGGTACTGCGCTTTGGAGGAGAGCTGTTTCAACCGGGGTACTCCGATAGGCCTCCAAAACGTGCTCTGCCCGGAAGGTTACCGGCTTGCGGTAGGCTTCATAGAGCCCGAGGATATCCTCAAAAAGCCCTTCTTTGTCAATTCCATCCTGTAAAGTGAGATCCGGGGTCTTCGGGTGAAACCACAGTAGTGATTTTACAGCTTCTGGCCCGAGCTGTGCTACCGCCCGTCCTACCTCCAGCTCTTCCTGAATGTTCCCCAAAAGGCCCTGATGCCGTGAAATTACCACTTCGGGCGTCCATTTTTCCGGAAGAATACCAAGGGCTTTAAACTCAAGAGGTAATGACTCCGGAGAAGCCAGCACCTGCTCTATATACGCATTTACCCCTTGTGTATACGCTTCGATGATCTCAATTCCATCTTCGTGGTAGTACCCCATTTCCTCAGACATGGATCCGCGGTATTTAAACAATCTTGTGCCAATGTCCCGTTTTAGTTCAGATTCCCCCAGGATTTCGGCTACCGTCCCGGTGGCCTGCCGGCGCCAGACTTCAAATTGAAACAAACGGTCCTGAGCGGCCAGGTATCCCTGAGCAAAAAACAAATCTGCCTGGTTTTGTGCATAAATATGGTTGATTCCATAAGGATCCCTAACGACTTCAACACTTTCCTCCAGGCCCGGAACCCTTAAAACGCCTTCTTCGGATTTTCGGCAGGAAACCAGGACCAGGATAAGTAGGAAAAAGGAAATAGACTTCATCTGAAAGGAGTTTTGTTGAAGATAATCAAAGGGAAGGTTCCCCCAAAACTGACAACTAAAAAGGGGACAGGTTTTCGATATGACGAGGATAACTTTGTGGTGCGGGCACCCAAGGTGTTACACTTCAATTTCCGTACCCTGAACAGCCAGTTCCATAGGAAAGGAATAGTGGGTGCCCCGTACAAAATCCTCATACATTTTAGTCCGAAACGTATCGGGGTGGGCCGGGTCGTGATGGAAAAGTATCAGGCGTTTGGCCTGGGTACGGGAACAGAATTCTGCCGCCATCTCCAGAGAACTGTGCCCCCAGCCTATTTTGCCGGGATACTCCGCCTTGCTGTACTGAGAATCGTGAATCAATAAATCGGCATTGAGGGCCAGGTCAAAACCTGAAACCCATTCATCCTCCGAATAGAGATGTTCCTTTCCGATGATGGGCTCGTGATCCGGGATATACGCAAGCGTCCGGGATTTGCTCTTCACGCGGTATCCCAGGGTAGGGCCGGGATGACTAATAAATTTGGTGGTAATCTCGAAATCCCCGAAAGCAAAAGGTTCTTCAGAGAGTTCGTGAACACTCAGTTTGGATGGAATATCCCTGAGGGGAATTGGGAATAACGGAGGGGAGAGAAAGCGATTCAATCGGTTAATCAAAGGTTCACTACTGCCTCCAGGCCCCCAGATATGCACTTCTTTACCGGGGGTAAAAAGAGGCTTACAAAAAGCCAGTCCCTGAATATGATCCATATGCAGGTGCGTCAGAAAAATATCGATGCGATTTTCGGGATAGTCGCGTTTGAAATCAATTTCCAGAATACCGGTTCCGGCATCCAAAATCATACGTTGGGACCCCTCAATGATTTCAATACACGGGGTATTCCCCCCGTAAGTCTGATTTTCAACAGAAGAAGTGGGATAGGCACCCCGGGTTCCATGCAGCCTGACCCTCATAAATGCAGTTCATTGTCCCAAAAAATCGCCATGGCCCCTGAAAAATCCCTGGAGCGTCCGATAATAGGAATAGAGGTAACGGATATCCGTGTAGATTTTTGTTCCAGACTATTAATCCAAAAGGTTCTATGGGCAGGTAATTGTGTTTGCAGGGTTTGTACCAGGGGGAGTCCCTCGGGCTCGATAGGGTTCCCTTCTTCATCATGGGGGTAAAAGGACGACCCCCAATCTCCGACGGGCATTGGGCCCGTATCTTCAAATTTCTTTCCCAACACCTGCTCCGCAGGAGTATTGTAAAACAAAAGGTTCCCCCGAGGATCTACAATAAACACAGGGACGGACAGACAATCCGCCAGTTGCCTGCTTAGAATTAATTCTATTGCGTGACTGGGCATTTGAAATTCGGGTTTGAGTCGATGTTCTTTTAAAGATATTAAATAATAAGACAGGAAGCCTCAATTTACGTCATAAATACTGTCTTCGTGGCCCGGAGTAAGGCTCAAAACGAAATCTCCCGAGCTTTATTAACGGGCTCGTAAATATGGGGTAGAGGCATAGATATCGTTTAGGAAATATGCTGTAAAACGCAAACAGGGCTTTTGAGATCCGTTCCCAAAATAAAAACAACCCCTGCAACCCCACATCATCCAAACTCTAAACCGGTAGCGGTTCTTCCGCCTTTTCTATTAAAACCGACAACGTGTGGTGCGATTCATTTGAGGAATCCGAGAATAATTGTAGCTTTCTGAAAAATTTTAAAATGGAAGAGAAAAAACCGACTATTCAAATCTCGAAAACCGGAAAAGTAACCGTGCTCAATGCACAGGATATCGAATTGCTGGATGGTGATGGCAATACCATCCCAAAGAGAAACCGATTTTCCCTTTGCAATTGTGGCAAGACCGGAGATAGCCCTTTTTGCGACGGCTCCCACAACAATTGATTCCTGTGGGTGTTTCCTCAGGAAATCCGTGAATTAGAGGGAGTTCGGTCCCGGACAACACATGTGCAGTATCGGTAAATGTAGATCCGATCCTGAGAATTGTCTGAAATTTGAATAGACTTCCTTTTACAGTTTTCAATTTCAATTGTAAATGAAGGTATGCCCTCTAATAGCGTTATTTTCGTTGGTATTCCTGCTTTTCTCAGCAGGGTGCATCGATGAGGTTGCTGTAGAAACCCTGGATCCCGTTGGGTTTTCCCTGGAAGATGTGCTTGTGGTTGACGCCCGAATCACCAATGAGAGTAAACGGCAACGTATTCTTCTCAGCCGGCCCACTACCCTGAGTGCAGATTCCACCTATGCGGGTGTTTCCGGGGCAGCGGTCACCGTTTCCTCCTCCGAAGGAACCACCTTTAATTTTGAGGAAACAGAACCCGGCGTATACCTTTCAACTGGAATTTTTCCCGCCCTCCAGGATGTGGAATACACCCTTGAAATTGAGTTGGCTGACGGGCAACAGTACCTCTCACAACCCGCTTCCAGAGGGCCGGAAAGCTCGATAGACCGGATTTACGCCCAAAGGGAACTCAGCAATCTGGGTGTTGACGGTATAAGTATATATGTGGACAGCTCCAATCCTGACCCCCGGGCAGACCGCTACCGGTACGAATACGAGGAAACCTATAAGATCATTGTTAGGCATTAAATTATTCTGAAACATAAGAAGGGATTCTATTTTATTAGTAAATCAGAATCCCTTTTTTT
>CAZEQO010000049.1:11746-13211 GCA_964514365.1 uncultured Robiginitalea sp.
TATAAGATCATTGCCCCAAACTGGACGGCCTCTGAGTTTGAAATCCTCCAGGACGGCTCTGAAATTGGCACTTTTCCGGATGTTCGCCTGGTACCCAGGGCTGAGGAAGAACGAGTCTGCTACAACACGGTAGCCTCTACCGAAATCCTGCTCTCCAATGGGCTGGAGGCCGAAACCGAAGAGCTACGGGGGAACCTCATCCGGTTTTTGGGCAGTGACAACCCCGTAATTTCGCATCGGTACAGTATCCTGGTGAAGCAATACCTGCAATCTCCGGAGGCCTACAGTTTCTACACAAGCCTGCGTAACTTCTCTTCCAGCGATAATGTCTTCAACCAGATCCAGCCGGGGCTACTGGAAGGAAATATTCAGGCAGTGAACGATGCAGAGGCTATCACCCTCGGGTATTTTGAAGTCACTTCGGTCACAGAGAGTCGATTTTTCTTCAATTATGAGGATTTCTACCCCGGGGAGCCCCTGCCCCCATATTTTGGTACGGTAAACTGCGATCGTATTTTCGCGCCCAGGCTTTACAATCCGGAGCGGGATGGCCCCTCGCCCCCGGACGAATGCGGTGCCCCCCAGGGCCTCACCGAATTAATCGAACTTGAACTTGTGGAGTATTATCTGGATAATACGGTTCCGCCCGGGCTTTGCGAGGGGCCGTATTTTATCACCCAGCGCGCCTGTGGGGATTGCACGGCCCTGGGTTCGAATATCGTCCCGGATTTCTGGGAGGAATAATACGGGATTCCGAATACGCATTTGGCTTTCTCACCCTCATTTTAAGAGAATAATGGCATCAAATATCGGATGTCCGAAAATAATTTATAACTTATGTCCTGCTAAAATAAAAAACCAAAAAATTATGAAATACATAGACCGAGAAATTGACCTTTACTGGATCCACATACAATCCGGTGGCAGCGGCACCAGTAAAAAAATCTATCCGCAGGCCCTGATACGTTGCTACAGCGGGGATGATCTGGTCTTGCAGGCCACGTTCTATAAGGATGGATCAAAATTTCCGGAAAACCACTACGATAAGCGTAACAAACTGGTTTACCTACGATATCCCCTTTACATGTATCCAAACATTCTGGACCTGCTGAGAAACGAAAAACCGATTTTTTTCAGGTACGCCATCGAACTGAAGCAGGGCTTTATCCGAACGGGCAAAGAACCGGTTGGAGAAGGCGGAAATTTGCTTTCGGTAGGTCAAAAACAACTGATCAGTTTGGCAAGAGCTGTCTTAGCGAACCCTGAGCTGTTTATTATGGATGAAGCCACCAGTTCTGTGGATACCCTCACCGAAGCCCTCATTCAACAGGGTATGGAAACATTGATGAAGAACTCAACCAGTTTATGGATGAATTTGAAAAAAGAGCGGGCTAATGCGACAGAGGACCAGAATTGCCGATGCGCTCCGGAACGGGGTGATCGGCCACGAGATCACGGTGATGGG
>CAZEQO010000049.1:13221-15107 GCA_964514365.1 uncultured Robiginitalea sp.
GATGGATTTTCTTTATCCAGTATTGGCCAGATTCCATTGTTATTCTGAATTGCCCTTGACCAAAGTATGGCATTGAAAGGCAATAGCAAATACAGGGAGGCCTTTAAAAGGCTTCCCTTTTTTTATATTGAGAACCCAGGAATCAGGCAGAATGCCTAAAAGGGGTGAGTTGCGGAGGAAGCTCAATAGCGGAAAGGGCTTCATCGAGCCTCTTCAGGGAATCCGGGGTGATGATTTGGGTGTTGATGGTCATTTTGGCCGTTTCGGTTTCGAGAATATAATCCCCTGCAAATTTCTTAATGCGTCGGACCTCACTGAGGCGTATGGGTTTTCCAATTAGGGTGTTTTTCTGAATGGTATCCCCTTGAAGGGTGAGGTACCCGTAATGCCTTTCATAAAAATAGCTTCCCAAAAACATAGCGGCTATCATCAAATAACCGATTTTCATGCCATTTAGGAAGGAGGTGTCAATGACCATCAGTGTCAATGAGAAAACAAGCCAGACCAGCCCCTGAATCAGGTGTGCCCGCAATCTTTTTTTGGTGTAGTGGATTTTCATGTCGCTTTTTCGCTATCCCAAAATAAGGCGTTCAACTCAAAAATCAAAGGACCTCGAGTTCTTCTCCCAGCGAATCCCACTCCCCTCTAAGGATATTCCCAGCCTGGCCGAAGCCTATTGTATCGTGCGGATCACCCGGCCACAGGTTAACATGGCATCTCCGTAATACGGATTTCGAATCTCCTTTTGGGCACTCATCCAGGCAGCACCCTTATTGTTATCAGCCATAGGACAGGTCTGTACATACAAGGTCTGCGAGCCATTCCCTGCGCTTTCTATGATGGGAATCAGCACTTCGTTGAGGCGGACAAAGTTTTTTCGCTGGGCCTCCAGCACCCTGGAATCGGCTATGGCTTTCAACAGGCTTTGGCTGCTTGAAAGGGCGGATTTTTCATCAGCACCCAGGCCGGTAGTGGGAATGGCAGACAACTGTCGGACCAGCTCCCGGGCCTCTTGCGTTACGACCGGGGCATCTCCGGCGACCAGGGCATCCTTCATCTTTAAATAGGTCGGAATTACTTTGGCCATTTCCGTAGTAAACGTTTTGGAAAATGTCCTTTCGTCCAGATTCGATTCCGCCTCAGCGGGATTTACCCGGGAGGAATTTGAAGAGCCTTCATAGCCGGTGGGTACCGATCCAGGGCCGTCATACATCATAGATTTTTTGCCTTTTAATTGGGCGGCCGCATCCAGGGTAAAAGTACCCCGGGTGACTATCTCCTCCCCATTCTCGAGACCCGATACCACAGTGTACTCTTCATTCACCGCATCCCCTACCCGAATTTCGCGCATCTCAAATACCGGCGCATTCGGTTCGGTTTTGACGTAGACCACAGAACGCTCCCCGGTCCATAGCACCGCACTTTCAGGGATAACCAGGGCTTCGTTTTGCCTATCGCGGTTGAGTGCTAAATCGCCGGTCACAAACATGCCGGGTTTGAGTTTGCCCCCCGGGTTTTGAAGCACTGCCTGTACCTCGACGGTACGGGTGGAAGAAGTGAGCACCGGGTTGATAAATGAAATCTCAGCCTCAAAGGGTGTATTGGGATAAGACTTTGCCGTAACGCGCAGGGGCTGTCCTTCCCTTAAAAGCGATACCTGGTTTTCATAGGCATCAAAGACGGCCCATACCGATCCAAGGTTGGCAATTTTAAACAGGGGCGAACCCTTATCCACATAATCCCCGGCCTGAACCCTGATCTCCGAAACGGTGCCTGAAACCGTAGCATAAATAGGAAAATACTCCTGAACGCGCCCGGACGCCTCAATCTCACCAATCTGCTTTTCGGAGAGCTTCCAGAGTTTCAGCTTGTTCCTTACGGCCTTG
>CAZEQO010000049.1:15117-16642 GCA_964514365.1 uncultured Robiginitalea sp.
AAACCAGCTCAGGTGCATAGAGGCTCGCCAGTTTTAGTCCGCTTCGAACTTCCTCTCCTTCATAATTGACAAAGAGTTCTTCAATCCGACCCCCGAAATAGGCCGCCTGTGTTGCGACCGCCTTCTCATTTTCCTGTATCGTCCCCGAAAGCCTGAGGGTATTACTCCCGGTTGCAGCGGCACCCACGATCGTTGTTTGCACATCTGCCAGCGCCAGTGCATTTTTGGTCATTCTGAATTGCCCCGGGGCCAGGCCATCCGCCCCGGATTCTGCTGGAATCAGGTCCATCCCGCAAATCGGGCAGTCCCCGGGCTCCGGTTGCATAACCTGAGGATGCATGGAACAGGTCCACAGCTGTCTCTCTTCAACCGAATGGTTGTGGGCATTCTTCTGATTTTCGGACTTCATGAAAGTATCGCCAAAAAAGAGATACCCTGCTAACAGTCCGCCCAAAGCACCCAGAACAATATATAGATTTGATTTTTTCATCTTGCTTTCTTTATCTGTTATTTACCCAATTTCAATATTTTTTAACCGCAGTGCATTTGCGATGACCGAGACGGAACTAAAACTCATGGCAGTCGCCGCGATCATCGGGGAGAGCAATATGCCAAAAAAGGGATACAGGACCCCCGCGGCAATGGGCACTCCCAGGGTGTTGTACCCCAGGGCGAAAAAGAGGTTCTGCCTGATGTTTTTCATCACTGCATCACTGAGGTTCCGCGCCCGGACAATCCCCTGTAAGTCTCCTTTTACAAGCGTGATCGAAGCGCTTTCAATCGCCACATCCGTGCCCGTACCCATGGCAATGCCCACGTCGCTTTTGGCCAAAGCCGGGGCGTCGTTGATGCCATCCCCTGCCACCGCGACTATATGGCCTTGTTCCTGAAGTTTTTCAACTTCCCTGAGTTTATCTTCCGGCAACATACCGGCCTTAAAATCGGAAAGGTCGAGTGCCCCGGCCACCGCTCTGGCGGTCTGCTCATTATCGCCTGTGAACATGACCACCTGAATTCCTTTCTCCTGGAGGGCATGAATAGCTTCCCGACTCGTCTTCTTGATTTTATCCCCGATGACCACAAATCCCGCCACGGCCTGTTCGATCGACAGGTAGGACACGGTTTTTCCCTCTTCCTGATACCGGACCGCCTTTTCCCTTAAACCGTTTTGAATTTCAGCACCTGCAGCTTCCATCATTTTTTCATTTCCAAGGGAGACCTTTTTTCCGTTTACAATCCCTTCGACGCCCTTCCCGGTAGCCGAATCAAAACGATCTGCTTGCAAAAAGCCGACCCCCTGTTCTTTGGCATAAGTCACTGTAGCCCCGGCCAGGGGATGCTCACTCAATTGGTTCAGGGAGGCGATATACTGGAGTACTTGCTTTTCGGAATATTCGTTTGTTGCACCTACCACCTTATCCACAGATGGTTTTCCCTCTGTAATCGTACCGGTCTTGTCTACAATCAAAATATCCACCTCGTGCATTTTCTCTGCTTCAAACTTGCTCATCTCATAATCTTGCTT
>CAZEQO010000050.1:0-5356 GCA_964514365.1 uncultured Robiginitalea sp.
ATGATGGGGGTAGCCGTTTCTAACCTCGATATCTCTATCGTTAAAGGGACCTCGGGAATTCTGGTTTTTACCGGGCAAGATGTCAGTAGGTCCTCAAAAACCTATCCGTGCATTAAATGCGGAGCCTGTTTAGATGCCTGCCCAATATTGCTCAATCCATCCCAGTTGGGAATCCTGGCAAAATTTGAAGCCTACGATGAAATGGCCCGCGATTTCAATTTAATGGACTGTTTTGAATGCGGTTCATGCACCTATGTCTGCCCCTCACATATTCCATTGGTCCAGTATTTCCGTGTAGCCAAGCGGGTGGTCCGAAAACGACAGGCAGAAAAAAAAGAAGCAGTCAATGTTTAAAAAAACATTAGATATCAGCTCCTCGCCCCACATTTACAAAGGGCGGAGTACCGACGACATCATGAAAAATGTAGTTTGGGCCCTGATACCTGTGGTTGGCTTCTCCGTGTATTCCTTTGGTTGGAATGCTTTGCTTGTGATCACTTCCGCCACCCTGGCCTGTGTATTGACGGAGCATGTTTTGTGTAGGCTTTCCAAAAAAGAAACTACGGTACAGGATTATTCCGCTGTAATTACGGGTTTATTGTTAGGCCTCACCTTACCCCCCATTTTCCCATTGTGGATGGCTTTTGTGGGCGGGGTTATTGGAATTGCGCTAGGCAAATATGTCTTTGGCGGACTGGGGTACAATGTCTTTAATCCCGCCCTGGTGGGCCGGGCTGTTTTACAAGCCGCCTTCCCTGTAGCTATTACCACCTGGCATCCCGCCTTTCTGGCTGACCGCTTTTCTACGGTTTCAGGCTCGGTCTTTACATGGCCCTTTATGCAACCCGAATTTGACGCTGTTTCTGGGGCTACCCCCCTATCGGCTTTTAAGTTCGATGGTATTACGACCTCCACCACAGAGTTGGCCTTTGGCCAAATCAGCGGTTCCACAGGGGAAACCTGTGCGGTCCTTATCGCTTTGGGGGGGCTTTATCTCATCGCCCGAAACATGATGAGTTGGAGAATCCCGGCGGCTGTATTGTTGAGCGCCTTCTTGCTTAGTGGTTTGCTGTATGGAGTAAATAGTGAGGTATACCCCTCACCCTTTTTTATGCTGTTTTCCGGGGGGCTGATGCTCGGCGCCGTTTTTATGGCGACCGATATGGTATCCTCCCCCATTACGCCCTTAGGCTTGTGGATCTATGGAGGCATCATCGGCATATTGACCATAGTGATCCGGATTTGGAGTGGTTTACCCGAAGGCGTGATGTACTCCATTTTATTAGCCAATGCCATTTCGCCCCATATAGATAAGGTAATTAGGGGTCGGGTTTACGGAACCCCGGGTAAAATTAAAACGACATGAGTACAAAGGCACAAATTCCTATACAGGAAAATGCCAGCAGCACAAAGATGCTGCGGGCCATGCTGGGTATTGGAATCCTCAGTGCTTTTCTCATTGTTTCCGCTTTTGAATTAACACTCCCACGCGTGGAAAAACTAAAGGCTGAGGCTTTGGAGAAGGCGGTATTCAATGTACTCCCGGGGACTGAGAGCACCCGTGCTTTTGGAATAAACGCCCAGGGAGAATTCGTGGATGAGGCAGGGGGCGAAAACGCGGAATACACCTGTTATGCCGGTTACGACCAAAACGAAAACCTCGTGGGATATGCCATAGAGGCTGCCGGTCAGGGATATGCCGATATAATCAGGATACTCTATGGGTATGATCCGAAAGAACAAATCGTAATAGGCTTTCAGGTTTTGGAAAGCAAAGAAACCCCGGGACTGGGCGACAAGATTGAAAAAGAGCAACGGTTTCTCGACAATTTTAAGGCCCTGGATGTAAGCTTAACCCCGAACGGACAGCTCAGAAATAAGGTTATCACAGTAAAGCAGGGTGAGAAACAAAACCCTTGGGAGATTGACGGGATCACCGGGGCCACCATCTCGTCCCGGGCCATTGGAAACATCATTGGGGCGAGTACGACAGAGGTTGTTCCGATGCTCCATAATCAATCCCCACCCATGGAAAAAACCGGAGGATCACAGAAAAAACCAGTAGAAAACAATGAGTAAGGATACGACAGCATCCGGAACTGGGGCAACCACAACCGATGAATTCATCAAAGGACTGTGGCGCGAGAACCCCGTATTTGTTCAGGTACTGGGCATGTGCCCTGTTTTGGCCGTCTCCAATACAGCGGAAAATGCACTTGCCATGGGCCTGGCCACGGCTTTTGTCTTGTTGATGTCCAATATCCTGGTGTCCCTGCTGCGCGATTTTATCCCCAAACAGGTGCGTATCGCCTCCTACATTCTTATCATCGCCACCTTTGTCACCGTTACGGATTATGCCATACAGGCCATCAGCGTAGAACTCTATAAAAGTTTGGGGGCATTCATCTCACTGATTGTGGTGAACTGCCTGATTTTAAGCCGGGCGGAGGCCTTTGCCTCTAAAAATACGGTGGGGAAATCCATCCTCGATGCCCTGGGTATGGGGGTAGGATTTACGTTTGCCCTTTTTTGTCTGGGGGCCGTCCGGGAAATACTCGGGAATGGCACCTTTTTCGAGTGGTCCCTTTTCCCGGAGGGTTTTCAGAGCTGGATCGTTATGATCTTACCGGCAGGAGGGTTTTTTACCCTTGCAGGGTGGCTGCTTATCATTAACGTCATACAGACCCGAAAAATCAAGTCATGAACACAGAATCCCTCGGTACTATTTTTCTGAATGCCGCCCTGGTCAACAACTTTGTTTTGGCCTACTTTCTGGGAATATGTCCCTTTTTAGGGGTGTCTGGAGCCGTAAAAACAGCCTCGAAAATGGGGGTGGCTGTGATGTTCGTCATGGTGATCAGTTCTATGTGTGCCTTTGGGATCCACGCCTTTTTGGCGGCCATCAATGCGCCCTATCTGCAGCTGATCAGTTACATTGTCGTCATCGCTTCCACGGTGCAGTTGGTTGAAATGTTTATCAAGAAAATGAGTCCTTCCCTGTTTCGGTCCCTGGGTATTTTTCTTCCGCTGATTACGACAAATTGTGCCATACTCGGGGTGGCACTATTTCAAACCAATAAAGGATACGGATTTCTCGAAAGTATCGTCTATGCCCTCGGAGCCGGAGCGGGCTTTACATTGGCTTTACTATTGATCGCCGGACTCCGGGAACAATTAAATTTTGCAGATGTACCCCAGATTTCCAAAGGGACTGCCCTGACCTTGTTTATCGCAGGCATCCTCTCGCTTTGCTTTATGGGCTTTGCGGGTCTGGGGGCACAATAAAAAACAGTTATGATACAATCGCTTCTCATCGGAATTGGTCTTACAGTGGCGTTAGTGGTCGTATGGACCCTGATACAGGCCCAGTGGAAAAATACATTTCGGGAAGAGTATTTACAGGAGGATGTACTGGCCGGTAGAAGAAGCTGCTCGAATTGCGGCTGCACTACCCAATGCGAGTTCAAGCAGGAAGCGGGAAGCCCGGAGAATAATACCTGGGAAGGTAAAAAGGATTAAACATCAATAAGGAAACATATAACCATAAGAACAAAATAGGCCATGGCAAATTTATCAGATTTTGATATCGACAGAAGGTATAAGGCAGTTGTCAAAAATACTAAGCGACTAACGCCTGCAGATACCGAAGAGGTTCGCGAGATTGTAGTGGAGGTGAAAAATCCGGATTTTGAATGCGAGGTGGACCAGAGCTTTGGTGTATTGGTAGATTCCCCGGGGGAATTCGGGAACACCTTGCATCACCGACTCTATAGTGTGGCAGATTTACCTAAGCGAGTCAAAGGGAATCCACAGCTGACCATGTTGGTGAAACGCTGTTCTTACGTGGATGAATTCAATGGGGAGAAATACGACGGGATTGCTTCGAATTATCTGTGCAATCGCAAAAAAGGGGATGAAATTACCGTAACCGGCCCCTTTCAATTGCCCTTTAAGGTTCCTAAGGACAAAACGGCCAATTTAATCCTTATAGGCATGGGTACAGGTATCGCCCCTTTCCGGTCGTTTATTAAGCACATTTATAAAGATGTCAAAGACTGGGAGGGGAAAATACGCCTTTTTTACGGAGCGCGCAGCGGTCTGGAATTGCTCTATCTCAATGATAAAGATGGGGACCTGACCAATTATTACGACGAGGCGACCTTTGAAGCCTTTCACGCCCTGAGCCCCAGGCCGCACTGGGCAGATCCCATTGCACTGGATAAAGCCCTTGAAGCCCAAAAATCCGAACTCCTCGAGTTGCTCGGGATGTCCAATACGTATGTCTATGTGGCCGGGTACGAAGCCATCCTCAAAATGCTCGATAAAGCCTTTTCCAATATCCTGGGTTCCGAAGAAGCGTGGCGGCTTCGCAAAGCGGAATTAATCGCCGGGAAAAAATGGGCAGAAATTATTTACTAGCCCGGGTAGCAATAAACGGTGACAATGTCTTTGAACAAATACACGAAATAATATGTCTATCCTGGGGGCCATAGCCGCACTTGGAGGTCTGACCTTACTTCTTGCGATAATCCTGATTATTGCGAACAAGAAGCTCTATGTCTATGAGGATCCCCGCATTGATACTGTAGAAGATATGTTGCCCCATGCGAATTGCGGGGCCTGTGGATATCCCGGTTGCCGGCCCTTTGCGGAGGCTTTAGTACTTCAAAAGGCCTTGCCGGGGAAGTGTTCCGTAAGTTCGGATGAAGGCAGGCAGGCCATAGCCGAATATTTAGGCGTTGCCCTGGGGGGGGAAGAAAAACAAGTGGCCCGCCTGGCATGTGCCGGGGGTACAAATGTCGCCATGAACCGCGCCCGCTATACCGGTATAAAGAGTTGCCAGGCAGCCGCCCTGGTATCCGGAGGCGGAAAAGGCTGTTTTTGGGGATGTCTCGGACACGGGGATTGCGAAGTCGTATGCGATTTTGACGCCATTACCATGGACGAACACGGCCTGCCTGTTGTAGATGTGGACAAATGCACGGCCTGCGGGGATTGTGTAGAAGCCTGTCCCAAGGACCTTTTTTCCCTACAACCCATCAGCCACCGCCTTTGGGTGGCCTGTAAAAACCTCGAACACGGCAATGCGATTCTCGAAGAGTGCCAGGTAGCCTGCACCGCCTGTGGCAAATGCGCTATGGATGCGCCCGGGGACCTGATCGAGATGAAGAATAATTTACCGGTAATCAACTACGCTGAAAACCACCAAACACAAGTCCCCATCCAGCGTTGCCCCACCGGCGCCATTGTCTGGCTGGATGATAAGGGGGTAGCCATCAAAGGAAAGGAAAGTGCCCCAATCATCCGCAAGGGGAGCCGGTCGCTGGGGACTACGTGACGAGGTTGAACCCTTTCC
>CAZEQO010000050.1:5366-6629 GCA_964514365.1 uncultured Robiginitalea sp.
TCAGTACTGCCAACTAACTGGCTACTGCTAACTAAACCCTTACCCCTGCCCACTGCCACTGGCCACTGCCAACTTTCAATTTTGAACCTTGAACCTTCTTTTCCAAGGTCCCCAGCAATATACTCCTATTCCAATTCTATATAAATTTTGTTGATTTTTCCAGTGAATTTTGTCTCTGCTGGTCCATAACCAATACCTTCTGCTACCGGGGTTTGATTGTCTAAACCAACATCAGCAGTTTCATCGGCAGAAAAAATGTTTGGCTGTGTCTTCTCTACGCGACCTTCCGCAACCGCATTACCATCTACATAAATTACGGCCTTTCCTCCTTTACCATAACCTCCGCCATCATAGAGGAAGTCTAATTTTACGGTTGACTTTCCTTGTGGCAGCACATCGGGACTCGAAACCACATAGCGATCTAACCCGAGGAAATTATAGGTGAATTCAGGTTTGCCTTCTTTCAAATAGACGGACCAGCCACCAAAACGCCCTCCTTGCGTAAGAATGACCCCTTTCGCGCCTCCTTCTGGCACCACGATATCCGCTGTTACCGAATATGATTTGTTCTTTATATTTATAAAGGTATTCTCCATCATACCTTCCATTCCTTCATAAAGAAGCAATTCTTTTCGACCACCCAATAAATCAGGTCTGCCAGCCAACTCAGCATTCGTGCGCTCAATCGTTCGATCGTCAATGGGCAGTACGTGGTATTGCTCTGCTTCAGCCATAAAGAGACTTTGCATCTCTGCGAGTTTTTCAGGATACTTTGCCGCCAAATTGTTGGTCAGACTAAAGTCTTCATGTACGTGATACAAATCCCAGACATCTGTTTCCAGAGGAACTAAGTTGTCTGTTACCCAGGGTGCACGGTGAATGGTTCGTGCAAACCATCCATTATTATAGATCGCCCTGTTACCAAACATTTCAAAATATTGAATTGTATGTCTTTCGGCCGCTTTTGCATTGTTAAAAGTGTACACCATGCTCGTCCCTTCTATTGGAGTTTGCGGCACTCCGTTAACTACTTTAGGTTCTGGTAGTCCCGCTGCCTCCAGGATAGTTGGTGCAAGGTCTATGGCATGTGAAAACTGGGTTCGGATTCCATTTTTCTCTTTGATACCTTCCGGATAATGAATAATCAATCCGTTACGGGTTCCGCCAAAATCAGAGGCAACTTGCTTGGTCCACGTAAAGGGAGCGTCAAAAGCAACAGCCCAGCCAGCCGCCATATGCGGGAAAGTACTCTCCAGTCCCCAA
>CAZEQO010000050.1:6639-7199 GCA_964514365.1 uncultured Robiginitalea sp.
CGATGAGTAGGAGCAGGTCCTCGACTTTTTCTTCCACGCCGTTGAAATAAGTCATCTCATTATACATGCCCACCATGCCGCCTTCAGCACTTGTTCCATTATCTCCGGCCACAAAAATCACCAACGTATTATCCTTCTCCCCGATCTCGTCGATAGCGGAAATCAAACGGCCCACTTCAAAGTCTGTCATTTCCATAAAACCGGCAAATACTTCTGCCTGTCTCGTAAAAAGCCGTTTTTGATCGGTACTCAATTTGTTCCAATCCTTGATGTCTTCAGGTTTAGGTGCCAGATTCGTCTTCTCGGGAATCAATCCCATCGTTTCTTTCATTTCTTTATACACTTCTTCTCTCGACATAATGTTAGTTTTTAATAGTTTATAAATAGTTTATGTAAGTGTTAAAAGTAGAACGGGCTCAATTTTTTAATGTTCAATTTTTTTCAGTTGAGGTTATAGTTCTATTAATATCATATCTTTTAGTGCATATGAAAGTTAAAAATGTTAAATTATGTTAATTAACCTTTCGAAAGGATAAGACCATTGCGTAAACGCATAAATG
>CAZEQO010000050.1:7209-16636 GCA_964514365.1 uncultured Robiginitalea sp.
CTTTTTAACGCCATCATAAATCAGTGGGGCCCACTGGTCGGTTTCACCTCCGATAAATCCGTAGAATTTATCGAATCCCTGACGTGTTGGCCAACGATCGAACGGTCCGGAAACACTGGTTTCCCAAGCTGCGGTTTCATGCCATTTACCAAAGGCCGCGGTGCTATAGCCGTTCAGGCGGAGCATTTCAGCCAAAGGAGCCACGCTACTTGGCAAAGCTCCGGTATTCCCCGGATAAGCCGTAGCTGTTTCCATTATACTCCCGGTGTTACAGGTGTGATGATTCCTACCCGTTTTAATCGCCATACGAGTAGGTGAACACAGGGCAGTAGTATGGAAATTATTATAACGAAGGCCCGTACTGGAAAGCCTTTCCATAGTGGGGGTATTTATTGGTCCTCCATAAGCGCTAGTTGCGCCAAAGCCCAGGTCATCTATCAATACGATGACCACGTTGGGTGCTTTTTCTGGAGCTTTAACTTCAAATCTTTTCGGTGGTTTGGTATTTCTAACATCGAGTTCGGTATACGTCTTTGGTTCCGGCTCAATAACAGGAAGGACTTCCCTATTGATGTTCTCCTGAGCGGTCAATTTGGCAAAACCAAAAAGGATGAAAAAAATAATCAGGATTGGAATTCTAACTTTCATGTGGCTCTAAATATTGGATTAGTAAAACTTATTGGAAGCAATTGGAAAACAATTACTGAGGATACGTCGGGAAAATGGCGCAATTGGAGTAAATATAGAGATTTAAAAGAGTCCCCTCTTGCAAAATTTACTTTAGTGTTACCGTAACTTACCTATACATGCGAGGCCTCAGCATTCCCAAGTACCCGGTTCAGTGAACTCATGATGGTAGTCCTGGCGGGTTCGGATTTGAGAAGGACATTTACATACCGCCCAGGGTGGTCAAAGAAATCGGGTTTAATGTCCATGAGTTCCTGAAGGTGGTTTATCGCCTGCTCATCCCTTCCGAGCCGGTCGTTAGCCACCAGCCGTATGAGGAAAACCCAAAAGTGTGGTGTTTCAATTTTGTCAGCCTCGGTCCATGCGAGCTCGTACTCCTCCCTGCAGAGGTGGTACATAAATGTCCCTACATGAAACCACCAGGGATACCGGAAATCCCTTGAAATACTGTTATTGATCAATTCATAACCGAGATCCTGTTGGTCCATGAGGCAGTAGAGGAATCCCATGGCCCCGACATAATAAATGGAATTCGGATTCAATTCAATAGTTCGCCCTGCATGTTCCTTAGCTTTATCAAACTGTTCACTGACCATCAGAACATAGGCGTAGTAGGCCTGGCAGGACTGGTTGTTTGGTTGAAGTTGAACTGCTTTTTTTCCACATTCAAGGGCTTTGTCCAACACGGGCATAAAGGTGAAAATATATGCGTCAGTATATAATCGTGCCAGGACTGCCCAGCCGGGGGCAAAGTCTGGCTCCGCCTCCACAGCCTGAGTGACCTTAGCCAGGACGCGCTCTGTGTTTTCAGGGGAATTGTCGTAATTATAGGTATAGAAATGGAGGTATGTGTCGTATGCTGTAGGGGATTGTGATTTTTCCCAGTTGGATTCGGAGTGTAGTCTTTCCACAAGAACACCGCTAAGGCCACCGATATGGTAGGCAACCTCTGCTGAAATCTCCTCCTGCAGGCGTATGATATCACTGTTTCGCCTATCAAATTTCCTTTGCAGACTCCACAGGACGTGTTGGCTGAAGCTGTCTGTGAGGGTCAGCGATATCTTAGCCAGGTCGTCACCAAACCTGAGGGAGCCATCCAGCATAAAGCGGGAAAGGGAACTTCGGGTTGAAGGATTGGGCTCCTCCTTGGCCCGAACCACATTTAGGTGGCGGTATCGGGACAATTCGGTAAGTAGTTCTTCGGTAAACCCATCAACTACAAATTGCAGTGAATTGTCCGTACTCAGGTTACGAATAGGAAATACGGCGATTGAGTGCGAGATCTGCCTATTGTGTGGAACACTTGCCGTATTACTCTTATCGTCCCATTCCGCATTAAAAATAAATTCCGGGATATAGCTTCCTTTAGGAAGGTCTATTCTGATTGTATCACTTATTCCTTCCTTGTAATAATAGTGCTCCAGATGTTGCCGCAGTCGACCGGCCTGGATGCGTACAATGGGATCATTTGAAGCATCAAAATTAGGGGAACGTCCAAAGGCCTCTACAGCTATGCTGTATTGTTTAATATTACCCTCATTTTTTCGTAACTTTTCCCTTACAATATAGGAAAGAAAATTCCTCAACATTTCAGAATTCCGGAAAGCCTGGCTCCTCAATATCCGGGAAAGCTGGTTGAAAACGTTTTCCGTGGACAGATTATCATTCATATTTATGGCTGAATCTGACAACTTAGAAAAGCACAGGGATCCAGGAAATATTGTTTATTTAAAAGAAAAGATAACAAATTATATTTTGATCCATTTTAAACAGGGTTTCCAGCAAGTCCCCGATATGCTTTGAGTTCGGTTTCGGCACCATCCATTCCAATAAAATGTTTTTGTACCCTTGGATGAAACAGTAATCACGAATGGTAATTCAAATCCGTAAAACGTCGTGACGTTTTGATAGACATCCCTGTGCTCACAACCTTCCCTGTGTTTCATGCGAAAACCCCTACAGGTAGAGCTCTGAGGATCTTCACTTCAGGCCATAACGGTACTGCAGACCGCAGAAAAATTGCAGTCTGCCAAAAGAAAAGCCATAGTAGGGAGTAAACCAAAACCCGTAGTCTGACTGCTGAATTCCAGACTTGTCTGGATCGAAAAAAGCTCTTCTGTACCATCCACAAGGGGAATGGTCACGCTAACATCTACATTGGTGCAAATAGAAAAATCTTCAAAAAACGTGAATCTGGAATCACCGTAAGTCATTTTTTAGAACGGCAAGAAGATATTATTGATTTCATTATACGTTTTGGTTGAAGGAGGCAGTGGTTGCCCGATAAATGGAACGCATCGAAAAATTGAATATCTTGGCCAACCAAAATCATACAATGGTATTCCAAAGAGTCTTTTGCAGCGTATTTCTTTTATTTTGCTCCTATACCGTTTCCTCTCAGGTACTCATATCCCTGCTCTTTGGCGACAAGCTTAACTCAGATAAAATAGAGTTTGGTTTGGAGGGAGGGTTTAACTTTTCTCAGATCGGGGCACTCGATGCGGACAAACGACTCTCCAATTTCAACCTGGGATTTTATTTCGATTACCGCCTCAAGGATTCATGGAAACTCTACACAGGGGTTTTGGTGAAGTCAAATCTGGGTGTTAGCGAATTGAGTAACTCAGACCTGCTGCTTTTGGAGGTTACACCTGAGGAAGAAGGCGGAACCTATTCCCAGCACATCAACAATTTCCTGGTACCTGCCCTGATCAAATACGAATTCCCCAGCCGGATTTATGCCGAAGCAGGACCACAATTTGGATTGATGTACAAAACCTGGGTTCAGTTCGATTCAGATATTGACGGTACCGAAACCCGGATCCGGATAGAAAATAAGGATGCGCTTAACAAATTCGATGTAGGTGGGGTTGTTGGTTTTGGATACAGGCTTAAACCAGGTAAGGGAATGACCCTGGGGATCAAATATTACCAGGGCTTTACCAACGTAATCAAAGGCGTATCCGGGAGCCGGAATAATTCCATTTACATCAAGTGCAATATTCCCATTGGCGCGGGGAAAGCCGCAAAGGACTCAGAGGACTGAACCTCCTAGAGGGTATTCAGTAGGCAGTTGTAGTAGGCAGAAAAGTCTTAGGGCGAAAACATGAATAGCTCTACTGCCTACTGTAACTGGAAACTGCCAACTTGAACTTTTGAACCTTAACCCCCGCCGGGCGTATTTATAAAAAAAAACCGCCCCGGGTCTCCCCGGGGTCAGTTTATAAAACCCTTCTTTTTCATAGCAGGGTTTTTGACGGATTCACATAAGCCATCCAGGTTAAGCCAGACTTATTTTTCGAAGGTCAGTAAATCTGAAGTACCGTCGTCATCGTCATCGACTAATTGAATGGTGTCAGATGTAAAGGAAATAATATCCCAGTCCTCTGAAAGTTCGTTAAAAGTTTCAGGGGAGGCAAAAAAGATATTAAACTCAATTTCATCATCGTCATCATCATAATTATCGTCATCATCATAATCATCGTCAAGTCCATCATCATCTGAGTCATCACTCGAGTCATCACTGGAGTCATCGTCGATTGTGATCGACCAGGTACCTGTCACTGTGGTGGTCCCGTTATCGGCCACCAGGGTTCCGTCCGGGTTGAATGTAAAGTCATAACCCGAAAAATCAGAGGTTTCATCTTGTCCATCATCCACAAAATTGGTAATCGTCCATGTACCGGACTCCGCAGTCTGGGTTAGTTCTTCCGCATCAGCCTGTAATTGGGCCAGATTGGAAATAGCATCATTATCACTATCACTTGTACAAGCCGTTACAAAAAGTGTTGCTGCCAGTACTCCGATTTTTAAAATATTTTGTTTCATGGTATTTGTGTTTAAGTATTAAGGATTATTCTTTTGTAAAGATCAAAGTGTCGGTGGTGCCATCTCCACCGGAGACATCCTGCAGTTCAATCCGGGTTTCTGTCACAAGGAGTACATCCCAATCGTCGTTGAATTCATCAAGGGGTATCGCGGTTCCGAAATCCAGAACCAGCTCACTCCCATTATCCTGAATTAACCAGGTGCCATTTGTAGTGCTCCCATTGTCTGCTGTCACAACCCCGTTCTCATCAAAGACTAAAGTATAAGCGGTGAAGTCCTGCGTTTCATCGGTACCGTCATCCAGATACGTAGAGACAACCCAGGACCCATCAGTTAAATACAAACTCAAATTTGGATCTCCACTGTTATCATCGCTGCCGTCTCCACTGTCATCATCGCTGCCGTCCCCACCGTCATCCTGGGCACAGTCACTTTCAAAGCTGAGTTCGTCATCGCCAAATTCGAGTTCGATTTCACTCTCATCATCTTCCTGTTCAATTTCCTGAACCCTCCAGGATGCATTGAAATCTTCAAGATCGGGGATGCTGATCATCAGGGTAATATTATTTGCTGTTCCTGTAGCCTCCCAGGTCCCGTCATAGGTGTTCGTTCCTGAGGACGCCGCCAGGGTACCATCTGTATTAAAATCGAAGAAGTATCCTTCGTACTGCTCATCGAGATCCTCGTCGTTCCGCTCTAAATCATCAACCCTCCAGTTCGGGCATTGGGTGAGCAGATCGGTTAATGCTTCAGTAGTGCACGAATCACAATCATCATCATTGTAATCGTAATCGTCGTCCTCATCGCAGTCGTCACTGGCATCGTCAAGTACATCTTCCAGGGTATCGAGGTCATTAACCCGTACCTCCGTCCCGTCGAACAGTACAACCGTAATTGGAAAATCCAGATTTACAATATCATCATCTTCCAGGTCATCGATAAACCTGTACAGGTCCCGGTCATTGGTAAAGGTTATGACGTCCAGTACTTCGTTGTTCGAATTAAAGATCGATGCTGTTACGGGATACTGAATATCTGCACATTCTATATCGTCATCTCTTTCATTTTCTCCCGAACAATCCTCAACCAGGTCCTCCAGCTCGTCTTCGCCGGAAATCACCACCTCTGTATAATCTGAGAGAATAACCGTAATCGGAAACAGGATTTCAAGGATATCTTCATCATCGTCCAGGGCGTCAAAAATATCTTCGATGGTGTCAAAATCATCTTCTGAATCCACATTTATCTCGAGGCCATTCACCACTACGGTAATGGGAAGCTGCACACTGATGCAACTGGCGTTGTCGATGATGTTGTCGTCAGACCCATCCTTTGTTGATGTGCGTTGGAGCAGTGTAGCTACTGTGGAATTGGCCTGAAGCACTTCCTCCTGAGGTCCCTCGATAAACTCAAATTCTTCTTCCCTGCAGGAAGCAAAAAATAAAAGGAGTCCGAGTAATAAGACGCTAAAGGTTCTGAAACTTGTTTTCATAACAAATAAGTTTTTAATGATGGTGTTTATATATAGAACAACCCAAATCAAAAAACTCCTGAAAAAAAAGTGAAGAAAATAGTTTTTTTACATTTGAACCAATCTAATATTTCCTTTTTTGAAAAAAGACCTACATAAAGATATTTGCGAAGAATCAGTGTTTTCAGGTCTTTATGAGCGATGGGCCGGTGACCTTCACAAGTTTTTGTACTACAAGTATGGGGATTCCTTCAACCCGGATGACAAGATGCAGGAGGCCTTTGTCACACTCTGGGAAAACTGTAAGAATGTGACTGTTGAAAAGGCTAAGTCATTTCTTTTTACGGTTGCAAACAACATGATGCTCAATGAGGTCAAGCATCAAAAAGTGGTCCTGAAATACCGGTCGCAGAAACCCGCGGGGCATACCAATGAATCCCCTGAATTTTTGATGCAAAAAGAGGAATATTTTAAAAAATACCAGGAAGTGCTGGCCAGGCTTACCGAAGAACAGCGGACAGCTTTCCTGTTAAGCAAGGTAGAAGGCAAAAAACACAATGAAATTGCCGAAATGCTGGGAGTTACCCGAAAGGTTGTGGAATACCGGATTTATTCCGCCTTTGATACCTTAAAAAGTGAATTGGAGGAATTCCGCATAAAATAATCGGGAAAAACGGCCCTTAGGTTGTTATATATAAAAGGGATGTGTTCTATGGACAAGAACGACTTAATACGAAAATGGCTTTCAGGTGAGCTTAGCCCGGAAGAATCCGACGCTTTTGAAGCCCTGGAAGAGGCTTCCTTTTACAGGGAAATCATTTCAGATGCTGCTGCTTTTAAAGCTCCGGGCTTATCAGGAGGAGTAGATTCCCCCATGCTCGGGAAACGGGTCCCACAGGACCGCAGACCTAAAGTTAAGCGGAATTGGGTAAGGCCCCTGATGCGGATAGCAAGCGTACTCGTCCTGGGTCTGGCCATGTATTATTTGCTCTTCCAACAGAATTTAGTCCGGGTAGAAACAGGGGTTGGTGAAAAGACCACTATTACCCTCCCTGATGCCTCGTCAGTAACGCTCAATGCCCTCACGGAGATATCCTTTAACGAAAGCAAATGGGAGGACAACAGGGAAGTGCAACTCGAGGGAGAGGCGTTTTTTGATGTAGCCAAAGGCTCGAAATTTGTAGTAGCCACTTCGGGTGGAAGTGTAAGCGTTTTAGGTACTGAGTTCAATGTAAGGCACAGGGGCAGGGTATTTGAGGTCCGTTGTTTTGAAGGTCAGGTAAAAGTGGTTTCGGGGGAACATACCACAGTGCTCCGGGAGGGCGATAATTTCAGGATTTCCGAAGGGGTGGTTACCTCGGGAAAAAATACTGCTTCCTTTCCGCGGTGGACACGGAATACCAGTGATTTCCTGCGCGTGCCGATTAGTGAGGTTTTTGCAGAACTGCAGCGGCAATACGATGTGGAGGTCCTATTGGAAGATACAGACACCGATCAACTTTTTACTGGTGGTTTCGAACATGGAAACCTCGAATTGGCCCTTAAATCCATTACGGAACCCATGGGGTTGCGTTATAGCATAAGTAAAAACAATGAAGTCAGGGTGAAGCCGCGTGAGCAATAACCGAATATTCCTTTTCAGCCTTCTGATCTGCCTGTTCAGCGTTTCTCTGTTTGGGCAACAACCTGGGGCTGGCAAACCGCTCCTGACTGTATTGAACGATATTCAGGGGCGATACAGGGTGCAGTTTAACTATGCCTCTGACCTCATTGAAAACCTCGAGGTACCTGTCCCTGAAGAAAATCTCGACCTTCTCCAGTGCGTTGAATTCCTCAAAGCACAGACCAAACTCGATTTTAATTTCATTTCAGAATCCCTGATTTCGATAACGGCCAAACCCCTTTTGCTGTGCGGTTTTATTCGGGACAAGGACACCTCGGAACCCCTGCCCTACACCACCGTCCAATCCGGCGGCAGTGGTACGATATCCAATGTGGAGGGCTATTTTGAACTGACCGTAACAGATCCTTCAGACGTGGTGCTGATACGGCATATCGGGCATCGGAGTATTCGGCGGGAGTACAGATTCTTCAATACATTGAAATGTGCCCCGGTTTACATGATTCAGGAACGGCAGAACCTCACTGAGATTGTCCTCTCTGATTACCTGATTCGTGGGATGGACAAGCTGGATAACGGGGTATTTCAACTGGATTTTGACAAGTTCACCATCCTGCCGGGACTGGTGGAAGGTGATGTGCTGCAGTCCGTTCAGGCATTTCCAGGGATACAGAGCATCGATGAAACCGTATCGAATATCAATATCAGGGGCGGGAGCCATGACCAGAACCTGATTTTATGGGACGGCATAAAAATGTACCAGTCAGGGCATTTTTTCGGGTTGATTTCCATGTATAACCCCCAGATCACCCAAAAAGTGCAACTGCAGAAAAATGGGACCTCAGCAGCAATGACAGACGGGGTAAGCGGCACAATCGCCATGGGTACGGAAAAGATGATCAACCCGGTGTTAAAGGGAAGCCTCGGGGTGAACATGATTGATGCCAATGGTTTTATCGATGTCCCCCTTGGAGAAAACACCTCTGTTCAGCTCGCGGGAAGAAAAGCCATCAGTGACCTTTTTGAAACCCCCACCTACTCCGAATATTTCAAACGGATCGCCCAGGACACCGAAATTGAAAGAAACCTGTCTTCTGTGACCAATAGCGATGTAGCTTTTGACTTCTATGACGCATCTGCACGGTTGCTGTCAAAACCCACCGAAAAAGATCTTTTGCGCTTCAATTTTATACATACCGCCAATCAGGTCGTTTTTAACGAGAATGCCATTTTGGATTTCACGACGGAATTTTCTGTTTACCAAACGGATTACAAGCTGAGGGCCATCAATGCCAATGTGCTGCAGGACCAGCGATTCCTCCAGGAAAATACCGTCTCTGAAACGGGTGTTCGCGCGATTGGCCGGAAAAACCTCTCCGAAACCCTGGAGTGGGGAAACGGCTACCACTTTGTCGAGACCAAAGTGACCAACCTGGACGATGTGGATAACCCAATTTTCCGGAGATTGATCGGGGAGGTCCTCAGGACCCACGGCCTGTTTTCGGAAATCCATTGGAATTCCCGGGATAGAAGGACCTCTTTTAATGGAGGGATACGGGTGAATTACCTCGATAAGTTCAGGAAATTTCTGGTGGAACCCAGGCTCAGCCTGAACCATGAATTCCTGCAATGGTTCCATTTGGAGGTATTGGGCGAATTTAAACATCAGAACACTTCCCAGGTTATTAACTTTCAAAACGACTTCCTGGGGGTTGAAAAAAGGCGCTGGCAGCTTTCCAACAATGAGGAGATCCCGATCATCCGCAGCCGGCAGGGATCACTGGGCCTGAGTTACGTTCGAAAGGGATGGTTGATCAACG
>CAZEQO010000051.1:0-16316 GCA_964514365.1 uncultured Robiginitalea sp.
GAAACAAAACCAGCTGCCGTAAGGCAGATGCCGTTTTTGTATTTTCAACACGAGCCACTCTCAGGAACAGCGAGCGAAGCGAAGCTATCTCCTGGTTACAGGAAGAGCGAAGCTATCTCCGGGATACGGCTAAGACAATCAGCCCAACTTACTCCTCAAAGACCTCGACAATCATCTCCACTTCCACTGCAATACCCCTGGGAAGGGAGCCCATACCCACGGCCGCACGGGCATGTTTCCCGCGTTGCCCGAACACCTCCACCATAAGGTCTGAATATCCGTTGATCACTTCAGGTTGGTCTGTAAATTCCGGGGTCGCATTCACCATCCCAAGGACTTTGACAAGTCGCTTCACCTTGTTGAGATTCCCGAGTTCCGCCTTTAAAACCGCTAACTGATTGATGCCCGCTACCCGGGCCGCCTCATACCCCTGGGCAACAGTCAGGTCCGCTCCTAGCTTTCCGGTGATATAGGTGCCATCCGATTTTTTAGGGCCTTTTCCGGCCAAAAATATCAGGTTCCCAACGCGGACCGCATTGACGTAATTCGCCACGGGATTGGAAGCTTCGGGAAGGGAAACCCCCAACGCTTTAAGATTGGCTTCCGGATCGTATTTCCCGGTATCCTGGGCGGAAAGAAGCCCGTTTATACCAGTGACCAAAAAGGCGCAGAGAAAAAACTTTAGAAAGGGTATCTGATGGGATTTCATTGGATTTAGAATTTGGTGTTCTTAAAGATACAAATGTCCGGCGGTTTCCAGGGCCTGAGATACACCTTCGGGTAAGACACTATACGAAATAAATTTTGCGATATCCTCCCGGATTACCTTCCGGAAATCAGTATTGGATTCATTCTTTTTTCCATATAATTTTTTATACCCCTCCATGGCAGCTGAAGTATTCCCTTCCAGCAAATCACAATGTGCCAGGTTACACTCAATTGCAGGAATACCGAGCTGTTGGGTTTCAGCCCGATGTAGGAGTTTACGGGCCTCTTCTGTATTTCCTTCGCAAAGAAAAAGCCAACCCATATTATTCAGGGCCAGGACAAAAGTTTTGCGCAGGGATTTATTATCCGGATAAGTCTTGAAAAAATCATCAAGACTTGTCAGTATCTGTCGCTGAAAAGCAGCCTTCTCTTTCAGGTCCAGGGTACTGTCAATTTCCTGGTCCCAAAGACGTATATTTTCAAGGATTCCGAGGGTCTGTATCTCCTCCGCATCGATTCCCTGAAAATAGGTTCCGAAAAAGTCAAAATCGTTTTTCATATTGGCTGCGGAAGGACTCTCGGGGAGGGATCTGAGTACGGGTTCCATTTCCGCGAGCAACTCCAGGCCTTTGATCCGAAACTCAATGTCTTTATCCACTTCCAACTTGCGCTGGTAAAATTCCAGGATATTGAGCGCCGTTACGCAGTAGTCTGCTCCAAAGGCTTGCATCTCCCTGTTGGCCAATTGCTTTCTCAATTCTAGAGCCTTTAAGAGGTCTGAGGCCGCATCCTTCCATTCAGGGGTTTCCAGGGCATAGATTCCGCAGTTGTGGTAGGCTGTCGCCAGGTAGTGGCGGAATTTATCCGGGCTCGTTGCAGATAAGTTTTCATAAAGTGCAATGGCCTTTTGACCTGCCAGTAAGGCTTCAGAATACCGGTTCATTTTGTCCGCATAGAGAATCCCCAAACTGGAGTAGGTACCCGCTAGATACGGCAAAAAGGTTTCGGGCTTTTCCTGGCAGAGCCATTGGTACTCTTCCAGCGTTTTCTGATAGTGGGTAGCTGCCTTGTGGTATCCCTCAAGCTGGAGATGGGACACGGCCAGGTTATTCTGACAGGCGGCTACAAGGGGTCGGTATTTCCGGGCGTTTTCGACGGCCCCGGCCTCGTAGTGATCCAGCGCTTTTTGATAATTGGACTGGGCGTCATACGCATTGAATTCATCTGAATAAATAGCCCCGAGCTGATAGTGTGCCATAGCCTGCATATCCGCATCGAGAGCTCTTGCATGCCGCCTGTTTAAATCCAGGGCTGCCTTATAGTCCTTTTTGGAATACCAGTATTTCTTTCTCAGGTAATAGGCTTCCCCCCGGGCCATAAACGAATGCGCGAGGTGTGTAAAAAAACGACCATCGATCTCAGAGAGGGTCGTATAATTGGCAATCGACTGGTCGAAATACCCGATCGCAGTTTTCGGGTCCTGGGGCAGTGATAGCCGGCCCAGGTTATTCAACGACAAAGCACGTTGTTCCCGAACCTCGGGCACTTCGGATTCCGGTACCTCCAGAACTTCCAAAAACTGAGCGGTCGCTCCTTCCCGGTTTCCAGTGAGTTCCCTGATTCTGGCTATTTTATTGCCGACCTGCATCTTCAAAAGGGGGGTTGGCACTACTTTAAGGGCACTTTCAAAATCCACAAGGGCTTCTTCAGGCCTGTTGGACTGCAATTTCTGTTCTGCCTCGGCAATAAAATCCTCAAAAGACTTCATAAGGTGGAGGTTTTATACGTTTCTTTATCTCCCTCGCCTGCACGTCTGCAGTAATCGACAAATGAGAGCCTGGAAATCTCCCTGTACTGAAGGGAATCGACCCGGGCCGTTTCTTTCTGCATGTCGATCCACTGAATCCCCTTTTCACGAAGCGCTGCAACGGCCCTTGTAATCGCAAAATCAGCGGCACCGGCAACCGTCCCTGCAGTATACTCTCCAAAGCACAGATCCCCCACACATACTCCAAAAAACCCACCCACAAGGTTACCTTTAAAGACCACCTCCTGGGCGTGTACCCTGCCCTCTTCAAATAGTTCCATAAAAATACGGAACATGCGCTCGGACAACCATGCAGGCCCCATGGCCTCATTGTCATTATATATGCGTTGGCAGAGGCGTAATAATTCTTCAAATCGGGTGTTTACCGAAGTTGAAAATACAGCCTCTGGGTTTACAGCCGGAGCATTAAACGACTCCGTTTCAAGAACAAGCCGGGGATCCGGGGACCACCATTTTACATGCTTCATGGGATGGTGCCAGTAAAAAACCCCACTTTGATATCCGCGGACCAATTGAGAGGCTGTCATATCCCCGCCTACGGCAAGCAGCCCATCAAGGTCTGCAAAGTGCGCGGGTGGGAACCCCACTTCTCCCTTTTTAAGTTCAAAATATGGCAATCGACTCTGGTTTAGGATAGGTTAGCACAAAAATAAATCGGATGGGTTGTGATTGATTCTCAGTCATTTCATAGTGGAAGGAGCATTCTGCCCTTGGCGCCTTAAGGGCATAATTTTCAAGCCCCTCCGGTTTCCAACTCATCGAGTTCCCCCAGTTGTCGCAGGATTTCAAAGGTCTTAGCCGCTTCCTGTTCATTGACGATAGCGATGGCAGCCCCTACATGCACCATAACATAGTCCCCAACCTCGGCCTTGGGGACCAGGGTCAGATTGACCTCCTTGACCACCCCGTCAAACGAGACATTCCCCAAACGGAAGGTTTCATCCAGAGTCTGGGTGATTTCAATCAGTTTTCCGGGTATTGAAAGGCACATTTTTCAGGCTTTTTTTGGGACAATTTGTTCTCTTAACCATTCGTACCAGGCTTCCATGCCTTCCCCTGTGGTTGCGGAGACTTCAAAAAACTTCAGGTTGGCATTCACCTGCAGGGCGTAGTCTTTTACCTTGCCCACGTCGAAACTCACATAGGGCAGCAGGTCTATTTTGTTGATAATACAAATGTCCGAGCTGTGGAACATATCCGGGTATTTAATGGGCTTGTCCTCCCCTTCTGTGGTACTGATAATCACCACCCGCTTTTTTTCTCCCAGATCGAACATTGAAGGGCAGACCAGATTCCCCACATTCTCGATCATGAGTATAGCATTGGCCTTCATCTGCAACTGTTTTACGGCCTCAAAAACCATATCGCTTTCCAAATGACATCCTTTCCCCGTGTTGATCTGGACGACGGGGACATCGAGGGCGGAAATCCGATTGGCATCATTTACCGTTTGTTGATCCCCCTCGATCACATAGAAATCCAGGGTGTCCTTCAAGTCCTTTAAAGTGCGTTCCAGCAGGGACGTCTTGCCGGACCCGGGGGAACTGACCAGGTTCAGGGGAAGGATATTCAAGGCTTCAAAATAGCCCCTGTTCCGGGCAGCCATGACCTGATTGTGTTGTAATACATCCTGTTCTACCTCCAGTATTTTTTTATTGGGGGCCAGGGTAATCCCACCGTCTGTATGGGAATGGGTATGATCGTGGGTATGGCCATGGTCGTGAGAATGGCCATGGTCGTGAGAATGGCTGTGAGAATGATCGTGACCATGTGAGTGACCGTGATCGTGGGAATGATCGTGATGGTGATGATGTTCGTGTGAATCTGTCAGTCCTTCCTGTTGCATTCCCGGCATCAGTATTCTAACCCCTCCTTCTTCACTTCCGCATCCGCAAGTTCCGCACATAATAATATGGTATTAGTTAAACAACTTCCAGGGCTTTCACCCGTAATTCTTTTCCTTTGATAATCGCCTTTAAATTACTCCGGCACACCGGGCATGAATCGTAGAATTTTTCCAACTCAAACAAAGTGTCACAGTCCATACAGCGCGCCTGCCCCTGAATCACCTCTACCCGTTTTTCAGCCTGCTCTAAAACGGTATTTTTTACCGCCAATGGCCAGACAAAATCGAGAGATTCGAATTCGATTCCCGCCAGTTTTCCGATTTCAAGTTCAATACACTCCACCTTGGACGCCCCGGCCTTTTGGGTCTCAGTCTCGGCGATTTTGACAATCCCCATCGCTATGGACAACTCGTGCATTTTTAAGGCGGTATTACTGAATAACATCAATATTAATTTAAATAAAAATCAGAAAGCCTGACATAAATCATGTTTTTTCTCTTTTGAGTATTCTAAGTTTATAGTACGACTACCTATAAAATTTTATTCTAATTAACTGGCAATCAGATGGCTTTTGAAAGAAACACTCAGGAAACCTATTATGACAGTATCATAAAACAGGGGTACAGCCGAAGGGACTTCATGAAATTTGCGACGTATATCGCAGCATACATGGGGCTAGAAACCACAATGATTGGCCAGGTGGCCAAGTCTTTGGAAACCACATTCAGAATCCCGGTAATCTGGGAACACTTCCAGGAATGCACCTGTTGCAGTGAATCCTTCATCCGCTCGGATCACCCGATTGTATCCGATATCATCCTAGATAAGATTTCCCTGGACTATACACTGACGCTCATGGCCGCCTCCGGGCATCAGGCCGAAGCGGCAAAACACGATACCATGGAGAAATACAAGGGTGAATACATCCTTTGTGTTGAAGGCTCGGTTCCCATGGGCGATGACGGAAATTACTGTTGTATTGCCGGCCGCTCCGCCAAAGACATCCTTTTGGAGTCTGCAGCAGGGGCCAAAGCGATCATCGCATGGGGAAGTTGTGCCTGTAACGGATGTGTTCAGGCGGCGTATCCCAACCCCACCCAGGCCACACCTATCCATGAAATCATCAAGGACAAACCTATTATCAAGGTCCCGGGCTGTCCGCCTATCGGAGAAGTGATGGCGGGTATCATTGTACACCTGATCACATTTGGCCGCTTGCCTGAGCTCGACAACATCGGCCGGCCCAAAGCCTTTTACGCCAAACGCGTTCACGATTCCTGTTATCGCAGGCCTTATTACGACGCCGGTCTGTTCGCCGAAACCTTTGACGACCAGAATGCCAAAGAAGGCTACTGTCTATATAAGGTAGGATGCCGCGGCCCAATGACCTACAATTCCTGCGGGACAATCCGCTGGAACAACGGGGTGAGTTTCCCCATACAGTCCGGACACGGTTGTATCGGATGCAGTGAAGAGGATTTCTGGGACAACGGCCCCTTCTACGAACGCCTTACAGGCCTGGCGGGCTTCGGTATAGAAAGCTCTGCCGATAACATCGGTAAAGTAGCGGCCGGGGTGCTGGCTGGTGGCCTCGCTGTCCACGCTATAGCTGCCAACATCTCCAAACGCAAGGAGTTGAAAGATAACATCCGGCGCGGTAGGGAAAATGAAAAAAAATTCGAATCATAGATTCTCCATAAATCCATCATCATGGCAAATAGAATAGTAGTAGATCCCATTACCCGTATCGAAGGGCATTTGCGCATCGAAGTTGAGGTAAAGGACGGCGTAATAACGGATGCCTATAGCTCCAGCCCTATGGTACGCGGCTTGGAGAGCATCGTACAGGGCAGGGACCCGAGAGATGTATGGGCCTTTGTCCAAAGGGCATGTGGGGTTTGTACTACCGTCCACGCCCTGGCCTCTGTCCGCTCTGTTGAGGATGCCCTCGGCATCAATATTCCCCCCAATGCGGAAATGGTTCGTAACATCATGGAGGGAACCCTCTATATGCATGACCACGTGGTGCACTTTTACCACCTGCACGCCCTGGATTGGGTGGATGTGGTGAATGCACTTAAAGCAGATCCGGCAGCCACTTCAACTTTGGCCCAGAGTATTTCCAGCTGGCCCAAGAGTTCCCCGGGCTATTTCTCCGACATTAAAAAGCGGATCACCCGATTTGTGGAAAGCGGGCAATTGGGGATTTTTGCCAACGGTTACTGGGGGCATCCCCAAATGAAACTTCCGCCGGAGGTAAACCTCCTCGCGGTAGCGCATTACCTTGAAGCCCTCGAGTGGCAAAAGGAAATCGTCAAGGTGCATACGATCTTCGGGGGTAAAAACCCGCACCCCAACTACCTCGTCGGGGGTATGGCCTGTGCCATTAATGAAGACAGCCCCGGAGGGCTTAATGCCGAAAGACTGGCCTATGTAGGGCGACTGATTAAAGAAGGACAGGAATTTGTAGAACAGGTATATCTCCCTGACCTGATGGCTATCGCCTCCTTCTATAAGGACTGGGGCGGCATCGGTAAAGGCTTCGGAAATTATATGTGTTATGGGGACTTCCCGACAAACGGGTATTCCGATATTTCGAACTTTAAGTTCCAACCGGGGATTATCCTGGACCGGGACCTCTCGAAAGTACACGAGGTAAATCATCGCAATGGCGATATAGAAGAATTTGTAAACAATTCCTGGTACGATCCATACGCAGAAGGGGCCGATACCGGAAGGCATCCATGGGATGGGGAAACCAATATCAATTACAGTGGTCCCAAACCGCCTTATGAACAATTGGACGTCAGCCAGAAATACAGCTTTATCAAAACCCCGCGCTGGAAAGGAAAACCTATGGAAGTAGGTCCTCTGGCCAGACTCCTCGTCGGGTTTGCCAGTGGCAATAAGGAAATCCAGGAGTTGGTCACCGGGGCGCTTACCCAGCTTGACGTGCCTGTGGATGCTCTGTTCTCCACCCTCGGGCGGACGGCGGCCAGAGGACTGGAAACACGGCTTGTCGCTCAATGGACTCAGGATTTTTACGCCACCTTGTTGAACAATATCAAAAATGGGGATTCCCGAATGGCAAATACCGAATTGTGGGAACCTGAATCCTGGCCTCAGTCTTCAAAGGGTGTAGGCTTCTCAGAAGCTCCCAGAGGTGCCCTTGCGCACTGGATCCGGATAGAAGACAAGAAGACGGCCAACTATCAACTGGTGGTTCCCTCTACCTGGAACGCCTCACCTAGAGACCCGAAAGGGCAACGCTCCGCTTATGAATCCACACTGCTGGGTACGCCGGTGGCTGACACGGAACTCCCCCTGGAAATCATAAGGACGATTCACTCCTTTGACCCCTGTATCGCCTGTGCTGTGCATTTGTACGATGAGCATGGAAAACACCTTTCTCAAGTACAAAATATTTCAAGTTGTGACATTTAAAAACCTGAACCATGCAGTCCAAAAATTATAAACGCGTCTATGTCTGGGAACTTCCGGTACGGATTTTCCACTGGATTAATGTGTTGTGTATCATAACACTGGCAGCCACTGGATTCATTATTGCCGATCCGCCAGCCATTCTCTCCGGGGCAGAAGCGAGTGAATCCTATTGGTTTGGAACGGTTCGGTTTATTCATTTTGGAACGGCCTATATTTTCTTTTTCAATATGCTTTTTCGCATATACTGGGCCTTTGTGGGTAACCGTTTTGCCAGCTGGAAGGCCTATTTGCCCTTTAGCCAGAAAATGCGTAAAAACATAATGCATGTACTCAAGGTAGATATCCTTTTACAACACGACAAGACCGAGGATGTGCGCAATATCAGTGTGGGGCACAATTCCGTTGCGGCCATTTCCTATGTCGGACTTTTTGTGATCGCGGTGGTTCAGGTCATCACCGGCTTTGGTCTGTATGCCGAAATGTCGGGATGGTGGTTGGCAGACCTTTTTGAGTGGGTAGTACCCCTGTTTGGAGGCGACTTTATGGTGCGAACCATTCACCACATCGCCACCTGGCTCTTTATCTTCTTCACCCTCATACACGTATATCTTGTCTTTTACCACGACTGGCTGGAAGGACGGGGCGAAGTTTCATCCATGTTCGGCGGATACAAGTTTGTATGTGAAGAGCGCCTGATTAAAGAAGATTTAGAGGAACTGGTGGAAGAAGCTCCAGGATCTGAAGAAACACCGGTTCAAACCAGCCCGTCATCCTGATCCTTAACGGCAGAATTGTATCCCATATGAAAAAACAAAGCCAAACCCCACAGGGTATAAGCAGTGACAGTTATTATTTCGAGAAGGACAAAACTGGGAGTATACTGGTGCTCGGGGTGGGAAACTACCTGATGGGTGATGAGAGTATCGGGGTGCGATTGATTGAAGCCTTATCAGAAGGTTCCATCCCCGACTATCTGGACATCCTGGATGGGGGTACGGGTGGGTTTTTGCTGCTCGATCGTTTTCAGGCCTACGGTACCGTGATCTTTGTGGATGCCACTATGGATGGAAAACCGGCCGGAACCGTCAGCCTGTTGAGACCTAAGTTTGCCTCTGATTTTCCTAAAGCACTCAGCGTGCACGATGTCGGCCTTAAAGATATGATCGAAGCGGTTTACCTCCTGGAACACCAGCCTGACCTTTACCTGATTACTGTTTCTATCGACCACATAAACCCCATGAGCGTTGAAGTTTCGCAGCCTGTTCAAGAGGCTATCCCGGTAGCCATGGATCAAATACTTACCCTGGCCCAATCCCTCTATAAAGAAGCCCCGGTTGTTGGAGACCACCTTTAGAATACAAATTCAGGGGCGGGTACAGGGTGTGGGATTCCGACCTTTTGTGTACAGAGAGGCCCTGGCCTCAGGGCTCAGGGGCAACGTGTCCAACAACGAAGCCGGGGTGGAAGTAATAGCCTCAGGACCGAGACAAAGCCTGGCATCCTTCTATGATAAAATTACGCGGGAAGCCCCGTCCATCGCCCGGGTCCTGCGCCATCGATATGAGGAGATCCCATTTCAGTCCTTTGAGCACTTCAGTATCCGGGCCTCAGCCAAAAACAGCAGCCTCAACCTGCAATTGACCCCGGATTTTGCCCTGTGTGCGGACTGCAGGCAGGAACTCAACGACCCCCAAAACCGGCGTTTTGGATATCCGTTTATCAGTTGTGTGAATTGCGGGCCCCGGTGGGCCCTGACAAAAACATTTCCTTTTGAAAGGGAGCATACCAGTATGCAGGCTTTTGATATGTGCGATGCATGTACTGAGGAATACAGAAACCCGGGAGACCGGCGTTTTCACGCACAGACAAACAGTTGTCCGGGTTGCGGGATGAAATATCAGATTACAGATGCCCGTGGGATTCCGGTTTCCGTGAAAAAAGGGGATGTTTTTAAGCAGCTTGCCGTATTCCTGGAGGAGGGGAAGATTATCGCCTTAAAAAACACCTCGGGCTACCTGCTGTGCTGCGATGCCACCAAAAAAAAACCGGTTGAGACCTTGCGGACCCGAAAAAAACGGCCCACAAAACCCTTCGCAGTTCTTTATCCCTCCCTTGAAGAATTGGAGCTGGATTTTTCCCTGCGCACAGCAGAACGGAAGGCCCTCACGTCCGCCGAGCGTCCCATTGTGCTCCTCTCCACGGATACCTATCGGGGGGAGGCTGCCCTGGATGTTATTGCCCCCGGGCTGCACCAGCTCGGGGTAATGCTGCCTTATACGGGAATCCTGGAACAGCTTTCAAAGGCCTGCCCCAGACCCCTGATAGCCACCAGCGGGAATATTCACGGGGCTCCCATATGTTTTTCCGAGACCCAGGCACATGAAAAACTGTCAGGGGTGGCGGATTATTTTTTTGAACACAACCTCGAAATTATTCATTCACAGGACGATTCTGTGCTTCTTTTTCCCCCCCCTGAATTTATTCCCATATTGCTCAGAAGGGGTCGGGGTTTCGCACCGAATTACAGCCGGCCCTCAAGTACATCGGGCAGTACGGGCCTTATGGCCCTGGGAGCTGAACTTAAGAGCACCATTGGCTTTATTCCCAATGATTTTCTATACATCAGCGAGTACATAGGAAATTTGGAAAATTACGAGGTCTTTGAGCGATTTACCGAATTGATTTCAAGCTTTACCACACTCTTCCAAAAGCGACCGACTGCCCTGTTGACCGATACCCATCCGGGATACCTGAGCACCCGTTACGGAAAGGAACTCTCTGAAAAGTGGAACATCCCCGCTACGGGGAAGACGGGCATGTCTGGGGAGGCGAATTTTTTCGTTTTGATGAAGGCTCCATAACCCGGGTGGGGCAAGTGGCCTATTTTGACTGGCTGGCCGGGGATGCCATGGCCAAAAATCCCAGACTCTCCCTGTTTTCCCTCCTGGAGGAGCCCGAATTTATTCAAGACAAATTTAGTCCACACACCTGGAAGCTCTACAGGCAACTCAAGTCCGCTAACACCCTAAAAACCTCTTCCATGGGCCGGTTGTTTGATGCCGTGGCCTCCCTGCTGGGTATCTGCGATCTCAATTCCTATGAAGGAGAGGCGGCTATGCTATTGGAAGCCGTCACCCGTAATTTCGAAATCGATAATGCATCCAGGCTTATTCGTCTGGATGGTTCCGGGAATATCCCTGCTCAACAACTCATCGGGGAACTGAAAAAAAGGTGGATTTCCGGGCAGCACCCCGGACAACTCGCCGGGGATTTTATTTTCACCCTGGCAAACCTTATCTTAGAGAAAGCGGAGCGGGAAGGGATTTCCAGAATTGCCTGCAGTGGAGGCGTATTTCAAAATGCATTGCTGGTCCAATTGCTTTGTGAACTCAACCCCGGTTCATTTGAACTTTTTTTTCATCGGGAACTCAGCCCCAACGATGAAAACATACCTTTCGGGCAACTGATGTACCATCTGAACTGTAACTCATGAAGTATCTTACCGAATACCGGAATCTGGAAGCGACCCAAAAGGTACTGGGACAAATAGAAAAAGTAGTCACCCAACCCTGGCAAATCATGGAGATTTGCGGCGGGCAAACACATAGTCTGGTTCGCAATGGGTTACTCGATTTACTTCCGGAGGAAATCCGGATGATTCACGGCCCGGGCTGTCCGGTATGCGTCACGCCTATGGAACTTATCGACCTGGCCGTAACGCTTATGGAGAAAGGTGTTATTCTCTGTTCCTTTGGCGATATGGTTCGGGTTCCCGGGAGTGGGATAAGCCTGTTGGAAGCCAAATCCAAAGGAGGGGATCTCCGGATTTTGTATTCCCCGTTGGAGGCAGTGCGGATTGCCAGGGAAAACCCGGAGCGGGAAGTGGTTTTTTTCGCCGTGGGCTTTGAAACTACAGCACCCGCCAATGCCCTCTCAGTTCTACAAGCCGAGAAAGAAGGGCTTACCAATTATTCTATCCTGGTATCCCATGTTCTGGTGCCTCCTGCCATGGAGGGAATCCTAAGCGATCCCCATTGCGCTATAGATGCATTTCTGGGTGCCGGACATGTTTGTGCTATCATGGGATACCGCGAATACCATCCCATATCTGAAAAATATAAGATTCCCATAGTCATTACCGGATTCGAACCCCTGGATCTCGCTGAGGGGATTTACCATGCAGTCCTCCAGCTGGAAAAAGGTACATTCGGCGTTGAAAACCAGTATAAACGCGCCGTCACCGAGGAAGGAAACCTGGCCGCCCAAAAGGTGATCCATCAGGTATTTCAGATCGGGGACCGGCAGTGGAGGGGAATCGGCACTATTCCCAGAAGCGGATATGTCCTCAGGCCGGAATACAGTAATTTTGATGCAGCCCACAGGTTTAACCTCGAGGAAAAAAGGCGGGCCGAAAACAGTAAATGTATGGCCGGGGCCATCCTGACCGGACAAAAGAAACCGCATCAGTGTCCTCATTTTGGAAAAGAATGTACCCCGAGAAACCCCTTAGGCGCTCCGATGGTCTCCTCTGAAGGAGCCTGTGCCGCCTATTATCATTTTGCCAGCACCCTTTGATTGTCTTAACCTATGTATACAAAACCTAAGCTCCCCGATTCCATACAACTCGCCCATGGCAGCGGCGGCCTGATGACGCGGGAATTATTGGACGAAATCGTTTTTACAACCTTTAAGAACCCTTATCTGGAACAAAAACACGACGGTGCGATTGTTCCCCTTGAGGGGCCGGTGGTCATTTCCACAGATAGTTTTGTGGTATCACCTATTTTTTTCAGAGGGGGGAATATCGGTGAACTGGCGGTTCACGGAACAGTCAACGACGTCGCCATGTGCGGGGGTATTCCCCGTTTTCTGAGTCTGAGTTTTATTATCGAAGAAGGGATGCCCACCTCGGAATTTTTGGAAATTGTACGCTCGATAAAATCAGCTGCCGATGATTCCGGAGTGCTGATCGTAACCGGAGATACCAAGGTCGTGGAAAGTGGGAAGGGCGACAAAATCTTTATCAACACCACGGGCATTGGAAGTCCGCATCCCGATGCCAATATCGCGATGGAACGCGTTGTCAGCGGGGATCAGCTCCTGGTGAGCGGGCCGATCGCAGCCCATGGAATGGCTATTCTCTCCGAGCGTGAGGGCCTGGAGTTTGAATCCGAAATACAAAGCGACACTACAAACCTCAACCACCTTGTACACGATTTGCTGAATGCATTCGGCCCGGCCATTCACCTGCTCAGAGACCCCACCCGGGGAGGGGTTTCCGGGGTTTGTTCGGAGATCGCCCAGGACAGTAACCTGGGGGTGCTGTTGCGGGAAACGGATTGCCCGATAGATCCCCAGGTTTCGGCAGCTTGTGAGATTCTTGGACTGGACCCCCTCTACGTTGCGAATGAAGGGGTACTCTGCGCCATCGTCGATGCAGCCAGGTCCGAAGAAATCCTAAGCTTTATGAAGGGACATCCGAAAGGGAAACACGCTGCGCGTATTGGAACCATTGTAAAGGATCACCCGGGTAAGGTGGTTATGGAAAGTAGTATCGGGGGTAAAAGGATCGTTACTCCCCTGATTGGAGAGCAACTGCCGCGAATTTGTTAGTTGCTGAGCATCCAGTATACGCCAATCACTATCGCAAAAAGCCCTCCGGCCACCCGAATCCCACGGAAGAAAAGGGGGTTGTGCCAGTTTTTCGCCAACTCTGACACCCTGCCCAGAACGAGCGTAAATGCGGTCATGGCCAGGACGGTTCCCGCTCCAAACCCAAGGATATAAGAACTCGCTTCATACTGAGACTCAAAACTGAGCACAGGCAGAAATAGGAGAAAATGTGCTATCCCGGCCAGGCCGTGGAGAAAACCGATGGAAAAGGCCGCCGCCTTATGATTCTTAGGAGAGGCGGTGTGTTTATGTGAATGCCCTCCGGTGGCCTGATGGTTATGGGGGTGTTTATGAAGAAAGGGAGACGCCGTATCGTGAATATGCGTATGGGAATGGGTTTCATTTTTTGTAAACACTCCGTAAAGGGCCCATAGTCCAACTAAAACCAATACCAGGCCCACCAACTCCTCGCTGTAGGCTGAGATGGCCTCTACCGGGACCGCCTCCCGAAACAGCAGGAACAGCAACCCGATGACCAGCATTCCTGCGAGATGGGCCAACCCCCATATCAGGCCGATTTTCCAGGCCTTTTTTTTCTTCTCTATGGCAAAAGGGGTGACCGCTGCAAGATGATCCGGACCGGATATCACATGGAGCATAGCGGCTAATAATCCGGAAGTGAATGCAAATAACATTTCCTACGAGGTTGTCTTAAGCACTAAAATACCAGATTCCCCTCAAAGTGATCCCTTTTTTAAACAAGGATTATCATTACCTCCCCCCAGACCATCAGGATTTCAAATCCCCAAACTGGAAAATATCTTCAATACTGCACTCAAAAAGGTTCGCCATCCGAAAAGCCGTTGGGAGACTCGGATCAAATTTCTCCTTTTCTATAGCATTGACAGTTTGGCGGGAAACTCCGATAGCAGAAGCCAAATCCTCCTGTGTCCATTTCTTTTCAGCCCTCAATACCCGTAGTCTGTTTTTCATATCCTATGATTAAAGAGGTTACAGGTATCTCTTCCTGTTAAAAACCAGGGCGATCATATAAAATAGCCCCATAAAGACCACTAAAAAACTAATTTCGGCATCCCAGGGGATCAGGTTCGTAGAATCCATGATACTGTAAGCGATCCCTACAATAAGGGTGAACCCCAGGGTCAAAGCCATTGCTTCAAGCTGAACCTTTTTTTCAAGTTCATCGCAATCCTCCAAAAACCGACGATTGGCCAGTACCATCCCCACTCCGATTCCGACATTCAAAAGGATAGATAAAGCGGTAAGCACCTTATTTCCCTCCCAGAGAAAAAGACTGCCGAAGGTAGCAAGGGCCGTTGAAATTGTCCAGGCCATGGTCCATATGGCCAGCCGGCTCAAATTTTTTCTTTTTGCTGTTTTTGAATTCATAACGTAGGTTTTCATAGTAAATTACTATTGTCTTTTTGTAAAGTTTATTTTACAAAAATAGTATAATTTTTTAAATGTCAAGTTTATTTGACAATAAAAATATGAATTAAGTGATACATGGAATACTATAAAAACCTCAAAATCCGTTTGCACTATTATGAACCAACTTTATCTATCCCTGCTATTCCTGTTTATAAGTGGGCCGGCAATAGGTCAATTCTGGCATACTGATTATAAAGAAGCTCAAAGCATCGCAAAAACTGAAAACAAGCCTATCCTCCTTGTCTTCCAGGGGTCGGACTGGTGTGCCCCCTGTATTAAACTTGACCGGGAAGTTTGGAGTACAGAGGAATTCCGGCAATATGCTTCTACCCGATGGGTTATGCTAAAGGCAGATTTTCCCAGACGGTCAAAGAATGCACTCGCTACGGAGCAGGCAGAAGCGAATGCAGTATTGGCTGAGCGTTATAATAAGAACGGTATCTTTCCTTTAGTGGTAGTCCTGGACGAGGAAGGCCAGGTGCTCGGGGAAACCAGTTATCAAAAAATCGGGCCTGAAGGCTATATCGAACTAATCGAATCCTATATAAAATAACTTTGAAACGAATACTTCTCGTCCTTTTGCTGACGGGATTCAGTTTACACGCTCAGCAATCCTGGAAAAGGGTGCTCAAATTAATGGGCAGTCGTTTTGAAATCACCGTGGTCACCCGGAATCAGGCACAGGCAGATTACCAGATAGATCAGGCGGTGGCTGAAATCCGTCGTATCGAAAGCTTGATATCCTCCTGGGATCCCAGATCTGAAACCTCCGAAATAAACCGGCAGGCCGGTATTAAGCCCGTAAAGGTGTCGGGGGAACTTTTTGAACTCATCGGCCGCTGTCTTGAATTGTCCAGACTCACTGATGGTGCCTTTGATATCAGTTATGCTTCCATGGATCGCCTATGGTCCTTTGATGGCAGTATGAAAGACCTGCCTTCGGCTAAAGAGATCACAGCTTCTGTTGCGCGGGTGGGATATCAGAAGATTCAACTGAATCGAGCGGATCAAACCGTTTTCCTCAAAGAAAAAGGCATGAAGATTGGCTTTGGGGCTATAGGTAAGGGGTATGCCGCTGACAAGGCGAAAGATCTGCTGCGGGAAAAAGGGGTTGTCGCCGGTATCATCAATGCCTCAGGGGATATGTCGTCCTGGGGTACCCAGCCCGGAGGTAAACCCTGGCAGGTAGCGATCACCAATCCGATGGATAAAACAAAATCCTTTGGCTTATTGCCCATGGCTGAGGGTGCAGTTGTAACCTCGGGGGATTACGAAAAATTCGTGCATTTTGACGGTAAGCGCTATTCTCACATCATGGATCCCCGAACCGGTTATCCGGCAACAGGCATCGCCAGCGTAACTGTGTTTGCTCCAAAGGCAGAATTGGCAGACGCCCTGTCCACAGCCGTTTTTGTAATGGGAAT
>CAZEQO010000052.1:0-6163 GCA_964514365.1 uncultured Robiginitalea sp.
GCTATTGTGGAGCGGGGTTTGGTATCAGCCTCGGATTACGAAGCATTGGAATCCATTACCCGTCAACTTTTTCAAAGGGGATCTGAACAGGCGGCCGAAAAAGGACTTATCCTGGTCGATACAAAATATGAATTCGGCCGGGCCCCGGATGGCAGGATTATGCTTATCGATGAGATCCACACCCCGGATTCTTCCCGGTATTTCTACGCAGAAGGCTACCAGGAACGCCAGCAAAAAGGGATGCCTCAGAAACAACTCTCCAAGGAATTTGTGCGCCAATGGCTGATATCCCATGGTTTCCAGGGGCTCGAGGGCCAAAGCCTGCCGGAAATGACCGACGCCTACGTCACCTCGGTTTCAGAGCGATACGTAGAACTGTATGAGAATATTTTGGGAACGCCTTTTGAAAAAGGGGACATTTCGGATATTAAAAACAGGATTCAGCAGAACGTCACCCGGTATTTGCAGACACGTCCCTGATTAACGGGCGAATCGCACCAGGTCCCTCAGGGAAGTCCCGGGTTTTATATTCAATTGCGCGAGTATATGCATAAAGGCCAGTGCGGTAATGTAGGCATCGCCCAGGGCGGTATGCCTGTCTTTACAGGAGATATCGTACTTCTTTGCCAGTTCATCCAAACTATAACTCGGTTTTTTAGGGACGAGTGGGGGTTTCAGCAGGGTTTTCCCGTAGAGCCGACCGGTGTCCAGGGCGATGTTCTCCAAAGGGGGCAGGCCATGTCGCATCTGGGCCTGGCGGATCATTTCGAGGTCAAATCCGATATGATGCCCCACCAGGACGGTGTCTTCCAGGTACGCCCCCAACTGCATCAGGGCCTCTCTTTCAGGGATTCGCGCGTTGGGGCCTGTTTTCAGGATTCCGTGGATGGGAACCGAGCTGGCGTCAAAGTGGTCCTGGGCGATAAAAATTTCCAGGGTATCCCGGACCTGGATACGCTCGTGGATTATTTTTACACCCCCAAAGCTTAGGATGCGATCTTTCGAGGTGTCCAGCCCGGTCGTCTCCGAGTCGATTACTGCAAAACAGACTTCTGAAACGGGGCGTTCAGGGACCTGACTCTCACCCTTAAACAGGGCTTTCCAATCCTTCCGGGCCCATACCTTCATAGCACCCGACTTGTGACTTTAAACCTGAGGGAGATCAGTTCCTGAAGCTCTTTCAGGATTTTAAAGGTCCGCTTTAATTTTATCTTTTCTTCTTTGCTCAAAGTATCCAGCGCAATAAACCGCCCTGAATCTGAATGCAGCAGGCCCTGTTTGGTCCGGAATTTTAAAAGGGCTTTCGTCGCATAAGAACAGGAAAGGAAAAACTCCCGGTTATTGGCTTCCAGTTCCGCCAGCTTTTCAAAGCGTTCGGCTGTATTGTTGATCGACCGCACCTGGTGTGAGAGGATCAGGACCCTGGCGGCATCTGTAAAAGGCATCAGGACTCTGCGCTTTAAGTCGAAAAAGTCTTTGTGTTTCCCGTCCTGTTCCAGGAGGAACTGTCTGAAAAAACCAGAAGGGGAAGGGTTTTGCAGGGCTCCACTGGCCAGGTGATAGTAGAACATCGGGTAGGAATCTACATTGCTAAAAATATGGTTCGATAATTCAGTAACCAGACTTCGGGTACCATAGGTGTAGTTGAAGTCAAAGAAGATAGAGGAGAGCAGCACTTCTTCCTTCCCCGGGTTGTGAATCCAGCCGGTGACCGTTTTTTTCCATTCACTCAGGGGTTTACACCAATTGGGGTTGGAAGCCATCATGTCTGCCGGGCAGTATTCATATCCTATGGTCCGGAGTCCTTTATTTACGCGAGCAGCCAGTTGGTGAAAATACTGCTGTACCTTGTCGGCATCTTTATCCGGTACATCTTCATAGACCAGGGCATTGTCCTGATCTGTGTGCAGCAGTTGTTCACCTCTTCCCTGGCTGCCCATGGCCAGCCAGGCAAAAGCGACCGGGGCTTTACCCTCTTTTCGAAGGCTGAGCTCGATAACCCTTTTAATACAGGCATCGTTGAGTTCTGCAATCAGTTTCATGGTTATGGACATGGGAATGTTATTCTCCAGGTATCCCTTCAGTAAGTACTCCACCCTTTTGCGGATGGGTTTTAACCGCTTGATCTTCCGGGTTCGTTTAATAGCCCGAAGCAGCACTTCCGGACTGTTGCCCAGGGCGAGCATCAGGTCGTATTTTGAAAGGATACCCACAACAGGAGTCTCTGTGGTGCCATCTTCTGTCAGGCATAAATGCCCAATCCGGGTAGGTAATCACCGGACTCGTCATGATATCTGAAGCCGGGGCGTCTATGGAATGGCGACCGGTAACCACCTTATTCCGAAGGTCTTTATCCGTAATAATGCCTTCTGCGAGCCCTTCTTTAAGGACCAGTACCGAGCCCACGTTATGGGTTGTCATCAGGGTGGCCACTTCCTGGGCCGGTGTCTGAGGAGTACAATACACCAAATCTTTGCGGGGGTGAATGGGAAGGATTTCAGTAAAGGGAGTTTCGGCTCTGGCGGCCATCTGGGTTGGAAGCGATCCGAGGGCATCGGTTTTGGTTAGCCGCGCATAGGGATTCCGGGTATTGGAGGCAAAGGATTCGATGACAAAATTCCCAACCTCTTCATAACTCTGGATCAGCGGCCGGAATTCAGATATGGGAATTGCATAGAGGATACTCTCTTCCTGGCTGACGGCTTCCAGTTTATAGTTCTCTCCGGCCATCAGCGGCCTCAGTCCGAACAGGTCCCCTTCGTCACATATATCGATAATCTCCCCTCCATTGCCCATGCGCAGGACGACCGCACCTCTCTGAATCACATAAAAGAAGGCGTGGGCAGGTTCATCCTCTTTAAAGATATACGTTCCTTTTTCCTTGTAGAGAATATCCACACCCGATGACAAATGTTTCAGGTCTTTCGCTGTAAGCTCGTTAAATGGGGGGTAGCGCCGAAGAAAATCAGCGACCCGTTCGACAATCCGGTTGCTCATTAAAGCAATTTACATTAAATAATCTGACTTTGGAAAGTACCTGCCCGCACCATAAAATCTTACGTGCCCAGTTGCTGCTAATAGGCAGGTGAATGCCCAATCGGGATGGACAGGCAGATCGGCCACATCGGAAAGAAGTCGGAAATAAATAAACCCAGGATGAAAGTCCTGGGTTTATTTGTGAATTAAATGTAGCGAGAGGGAGACTTGAACTCCCGACCTCAGGGTTATGAATCCTGCGCTCTAACCACCTGAGCTACCTCGCCATACTTGCGGTAAGCGGGGGCAAATATAAGCCTTAATTTTGTGCTCTTCAAAATTGACCTGCCAAAAAGTTTTTGGGAATTATTTTTTTATCTTTTAGAAATCTATATATTGTCCGTGGACTAAACAGAGCCCCCTATGAGCGAGAAAATTAAGTATGAAATGGAGTTTGTTATCCAATCTTCACCCCAGCTCCTTTTTCAATACCTCGCCACGCCCTCCGGCCTTTCAGAGTGGTTTGCCGACAACGTGAATTCGAGGGGTGAGCTCTTTACTTTCATTTGGGACGGCTCAGAAGAAGTGGCCCGCCTGCTGAAGCGGAAAACCGATGAATTTGTACGTTTTTCATGGGACAATAACGAGGAGGATTACTTTTTTGAAATGCGCATCATCGTAGACGAAATTACAAAAGATGTTTCCCTGTTTATTACCGATTTTGCAGAGGAAGATGAGGTTGATGAGGCCAAAATGCTCTGGGACAACCAGGTTTCCGACCTGAAACAAGTTATCGGGTCCAGTTGATACTTCCCGGGGGAAGTCCTTATCTTTGGCCTGCCAAAAAATTCATACTTTTTTATGGTCAATTATAACGGGGACCTCCTCCCTGATTCCAGTCATTTTCTAGATCATCGAAACCGGGGCCTTCAGTTTGGAGATGTGCTCAGTGAGCGCTTGCGTTATACGGGTTCTGCCCTGTTATTTTGGGAGGCGCATTACTTCCGACTTATGGCTTCCATGCGCCAGCTCCGTATGGAAATCCCAATGGAATTCACCCTGGAGTTTCTACAGGAGGAAATTCTGAAGACCCTTACCGCTTCGGGCAGCACTGAAACACCCTGCCAAATTGGGATTACGGTATTTCGCAGAAATGGAACAGGGTATTTGCCGCCTTCCCTGGGGATATCGTATGTCATAGACTTTACCCCGCTGGATTCTGCCGAATTTCCACAGGATTCCCCCGGGCTTGTCGCAGATCTCTTTAAGGACTACTATTTACAGGCGGATGGACTATCGCGGCTACCCCACAACATGAAATTGCCATGGGTCCTGGCCGCTGTGTATGCAGATGAAAATGACTTTGACACCTGCCTTTTGGTCAACCACCGAAAGGAAATTGCCCTGGGATTACACGGGAACCTGTTTCTGCGCAAGGGTGAGGAGCTCAAAACACCTCCATTATCAGATGGTTGTTCCGATGATATTCTGCGAAAGTTCCTGTTGAAGCAGGACTGGAAAGATATGCCTTACAATTTGCAAGAAGGGCATATTTCACCCTTTGAACTCCAGCAGGCCGATGAGCTCTTTATGCTGGACATTTCTTCAGGGATATCCTCGATTACGCGATACAGGAAGGCGAATTACAGCCGGGAGGCCGCCGCTTTTGTATTGGATATGATCAATGGGTATATTCGGGAGCGTGCCCAAGCAGATGGAAGCCTTTAATTAAGACTGGGATTCTCCGGTGCATTGGACCACAAGAGATACTGCCCGCCCAATTCCCTCATCTTCTCCCTCCAAAAGGTCTGTGAAGGTATTTCAATAATATTACTCTCGTATTTGTTGGCTACTACAATCCAGGACTTGGAATGTAATTCTTTGTCGAGTTGCAGGGAGGCCCATCCGGAGTATCCGAGAAAAAAGCGAATGTCTGCCTGGTCGATTTGTCCAGAATTCACCAAAGTAACCGTAATATCAAAATCACCACCCCAATAAATACCGTCTGAGATTTCTACAGATTCAGGGATGAGTTCCGGCACTTTGTGTATGAAGTAGAGGTTATCCTGTTCCACAGGGCCTCCGTTGAACACTGGAAAAGGGACATCTATTTCCGTTACGAGTTCATTCATACTATAGTTCAGGGGTTTATTGAGGATAAACCCTACTGAACCTTCACCATTGTGTTCCGCAAGCAGAACTACCGACCGGTTAAAGGAGACATCGCCCGTAAGGGAAGGCTCCGCGATAAGTAATTTTCCTTTTTTTGGTTTTAAACCAATCATAAGGGCAGCGTGTTACTCAACTAAAAATAGGATAATTCGCCTAATTAACAAAAAAAGCACCCAGAAGGGTGCTTTAATATTTTAAACAGAGGGGCCGAATTAGTTTACAGCGTCACTCAAATCAGATCCTGCCTTAAACTTAACTACCATTTTGGCTGGAATTTGGATCGTCTTTCCTGTAGAAGGGTTACGACCTTCGCGTGCATTTCTCTTAGATACGGACCATGATCCGAAACCTACCAGGGATACGCGATTTCCTTTTTTGAGAGCTCCTTCAACATTTCCGAGGAAAGACTCCAGTGCTTTCTTAGCTGCAGCTTTGGTGATACCAGCGTCTGCTGCCATAGCATCAATTAGTTCTGTCTTGTTCATAATTTAAAATAATTAAGAGTTATTATACATATTGCAAAGCGCTGACAAATTTATACGGATTTAGCTGTCGGACAAGTAAAACCGGGGGAAATAGCCGTTTTTGTTGATAACTTCGAGCCTTTGTTGATAAACCTGAAAATTCTACCGTGCTTTTGTGAGGGCCGATAAAATGGGGGCTCACAGAAATCGAGCGGATTTTTGGATCTCGAGCCCATTTAAGATGTCTTCAACAAACATACGTCGCTTGCCGGGCAATTGCATTTCAAGGACCTCCAGCCAACCATCCGAAGTCCGGGCCAGAAGTCGTTTTTCCAACTTCAAAAGGCTCCCGGCAGGAGCTTCTGCCGAATGCGGATCCTGTTTACTTCGAAAAATTTTCACCCTTTCGGCTTCTCCGCCATTCTCGAAGCGCGTCCAGGCTCCGGGGTGTGGACACAGCCCGCGAATCTTGTCAAAGACTTCTTTTTGGGAACCGGTCCAGTCCAACCGTGTATTATCAGGGGTGAGTTTTGGTGCTTTTTTTGGGGTTT
>CAZEQO010000052.1:6339-8166 GCA_964514365.1 uncultured Robiginitalea sp.
CTGTATCTATTTGTTCGTCTATAAAAAAGGTCGTCACGCCCGTTTCGCTTTCACCGTTAATCACAGCCCAGTGGATGGGAGCCGCACCGCGATAGTCGGGCAGGAGGGAAGCGTGAAGGTTAAAGGTGCCGTACTCGGGAAGCGCCCATACCGCTTCGGGGAGCATACGAAAGGCCACTACCACCTGTAGGTTAATCCGGTATTCACGAAGCTGATGGAGAAACTCCGGGTCTTTAAGCCTTTCGGGCTGAAGGATGGGAATCCCATTTTTCTCGGCACACTGCTTGACGGCTGAACCCTGTAATTTCCTTCCACGCCCTGCAGGGCGGTCCGGTGCAGTTACCACAAGGACGACCGGATAATTCTTATCCAGTAATAATTGGAGGGAGGGAACTGCAAACTCCGGAGTTCCCATAAAGGCGATTCTGAGGGAATTTTTCATTCTACAATATACTGGTTTTTACCTCCAAGTCGCAGCTTGCCATCGTGCAGCAGTTCTTGAAGACACTGTAAGGTTTCAGATTCCGGATATTCCCAGGTTTCCAGTAGCTCCCTTGAGGTTTTGGGCCCCTGGCTTAAGGTTTCCAGGATTTTTTGCCGAAGCGGTGGAAGTTCTGCTGGGCTTAACTGTTTTTTATTCAGACAAACATCGCAAAAACCACAGGGTTTTTCGAAAGTCTCCCCAAAGTAGTTCAGCAGCTGAATACTCCGGCACAATTTGTTATTCTGGAGATAGGCCCACATTTGGCCTACTTTTTCTTCTTTGATTTTTCGACGGGATTTCAGTTGATCGGAAAAGGCGTAAATGGTTTTTTCATCTTCCCTGGGCTTGAGGAAAGTAAGGAGCATATCTCCGTCCTGCTGGTAAAGCTCGAGGATCCCATCTTTTTCCATACGTTTTAATGCGGTGTTGAGTTGCCCTTCCGGGCATCCTATTTTACTGGAAATCAGACGGGTATTCACGTGGGTGTCGAAGTCAAACAACCCCCCATATGTTCTCAGAAGTACCTGCAGGGTCTGCTTGAATTCAGGATGCACCTTAAAGTAGTTCCACAAATCCGACTTCGAAGCTGTTATCCGGATCCGGGATTTTTCCCAGAACTCTTTGCTGAGGGTTATGACGCCCTGTCGGTCCAGAATTTCCAGAGCGTTGTAGGTAAGGTGTACAGGCAACTTATAGGTGCTGCAAAAATCCGTCAGGTCGAAGGAAAAGGGAGTTTCAATACGCTCTCCATAGGGGATCTTTAAATAACTGTTCAGCCTGGAATAGGTGTTGAGGACATCCCGGACTTCAGGCAGGTTGGAAAGGAATTGCTTTCTGGATTGCTCCAGGTCATCCGGACCTAAAAGTAAGGTGGCATACGCTCTTTCGCCATCCCGTCCGGCCCTTCCGGCTTCCTGAAAATAGTGTTCAAGGGTTTCGGGCACTTGAAAATGAACAACCAGGCGTACATCAGCCTTATCGATTCCCATACCAAAAGCATTGGTCGCCACCATTATCCTCAATGCCCCGGATTGCCATAGCTTCAAACGCTTGCTTTTCACATCGGGAGGTAATCCCCCGTGAAAAGGTGCTGCCGAAAAACCACGTCCCTTAAGTTCTTCTGAAAGCGTCACGGTAGCCCGTCTGGAATTCACATAGATAATCGCACTCCCGGGATACCGGGTTAAATGTTGGTGCAGGCGGTACCTTTTGTCTTCTGTGGTTGTCACAGAGTAGATCAGGTTTGGCCGGGAGACCGAATCCTTGAAAATACGTGGGGTATTGAGTTCCAGAAGGTTTTCTACATCTTTCAGGACAGGAGGTGTGGCAGTCGCTGTAAGGGC
>CAZEQO010000052.1:8224-16307 GCA_964514365.1 uncultured Robiginitalea sp.
ATTCGGAGATACAATGGGCTTCATCTATAGCGATTAGGCATACAGGGAGTTCTTTGAGTCTGGTGAGGACCAATTCCTGCTGCAGGCGCTCCGGGGAGAGGTAGAGCAAGTCGTATTTTCCAAAAACCGTGTTGTCGAGCAATCGAATCAGGTCTTCTTCTCTGAGTTTTCCCGACAGGCTGAGCGCCTTTATACCCCTGGACTTCAGATCTGCGACCTGGTCCTCCATAAGGGCCAGAAGGGGTGAAACCACAATACATATCCCCGGCTTCAGGATTGCCGGAATCTGATAGCAAAGGGATTTACCACCTCCTGTAGGCATCAGAGCCAGCACATCGGATCCGTCCATGACAGCCTGGATGATACCGGCCTGGGACCCTCTGAATCCCTCATGACCCCAATGGGTTTTAAGAACCTCCTGTGGAGTTTTTTCCGTCATAATGCGCTAACACTTCCAGTAGTTTGGTTACCCGCTCCTCAATGGTTCCCGGGTTTAATGTTTCAACCTGATAGCCAAATTTTTGATAGACCGCCTCCAGGGATTTATGGATTTCGCATGCTTCTTCAAAACGTTCCAACCGCTCGTTGTCCTGTTGGTAAATGGCTTCCCAGGGCGGGAGCAGTACGACCAAATCATAGCGGAACTGCCGACAGGGCTCGGTAAATTCGGAGTCATACCCCTGTTTGAAATAGTCCATATAGGCCAGCACGTCCGGGATTCCACGGTCGTAAAATAAAGGACTAATACGCAACTGCCCTGCATCCTCAAATTGTTTGATGCGCTCCTGTAGCAGCATCCGGTTGAAGGATAAAGGATCTTTGACAAAAGCCAGCGGATTAACCAGTGGCTGGCCTTCCTTTTGTTTTGCCGCCAGGGTCATTTCGCGGATTATTTCGTGAAAACAATAATACCCCTGCCGCTCCAGTTCAAGGATAAGTGCGGTTTTCCCGGTTCCCGGCCCTCCTGTAATTACGGTGCGTACACCCATACGATTCACCCTCTGGTTCTAATGCCAAAAGTACGGAATCTACCCCGCAACTGGAGAGGGGAAGTATATTTGAGTATAGCAGGGATTAATGGGATGTTTATTTTTAGAAGCAGCGCAAAACCCCTTAAGGATTAATAACAAAGTCCCTGGATTTAATGAGATTGCAGTATCTTTGAAAAAAAACAGGAATGGATAAGGAATCTGAAGATTTTTACGCCCGCCTCAAAGAAGAACTCCTCAGGGGAACGGAATGGCCTTCCACTTATTTGTATAAATTTATCGTACCCTCAGAGAACGATAAAATCGATAAAATCGAGACGATTTTCGACAATACGGGGGCTGTCATCGAAACTAAAAAATCAAAAACGGGTAAATATACCAGCCTTTCGATTACCGTGCATATGGAGTCTCCCGATCAGGTGATTGAAAAGTACATTGAAGTCGGGCGCGTAGAAGGGGTGATTTCCCTTTAATATGGTAATCTCGTTTAATTTTGGTAATTTGCACCCGGGTACTGGACCCAATGTTTTTCGTTAACCCACCTATTCTTCTCATTTGAACTTAGTAGAAAACCTCGAGTACAACACCGAAAGGCCCCATTTACATATTCCGGAATACGGCCGTCATTTTCAAAAAATGGTAGATTATGCCCTGAGCATAGAAGACCGTGAAGAGCGCAACCGCGTTTCCCAGGCCATTATCAGCCACATGGGGAATATGCAACCCCACCTGAGGGACGTGCCTGATTTTCAGCACAAACTCTGGGATCAGCTGTTTATCATGTCGGATTTTAAATTGGATGTGGAATCTCCGTATCCCATACCGAGTAAAGAAGTGCTCCAACAGCGTCCTGATGCTTTGGAATACCCGCAGAACTTTCCGAAATACCGCTTCTACGGGAACAACATCAAGCGGATGATTGACGAGGCCGTACAATGGGAGAAAGGAGATAAACGCTCCGGGCTGGAATACGCGATCGCCAACCATATGAAAAAGTGTTACCTGAATTGGAACAAGGATATGGTGGACGACAAGACGATCTTCAAGCACCTCCTGGAACTGAGTAATGGGGAGATAGACCTGGCTTCCGATGGGGAGAGTCTGACGGACAGCGGGCAATTCCTGAAACAACGCCCTGTGCGTTCAAATCGCACTTCATCCAATAAAAAGGGCCAGCGAACCGTTCGTAGTAAAAAGCGGTATTAAATTCATGGGAACTTTTATTATTGAAGGAGGGCACCAACTCCATGGGGAAATAACCCCTCAGGGGGCTAAGAATGAGGCGCTCCAGATCCTCTGTGCAGTATTACTCACCCCCGAAACGGTTACTATTCACAATATTCCGGATATTCTCGATGTAAATAAACTCATTGCCATCCTCGAAGACCTGGGGGTTAAAATCCAAAAAAAAGGCAAGGGTTCCTATACCTTTAAGGCAGATGACGTCAATCTGGACTATTTGCAATCCGAGGCATTTAAAAAAGATGGACGGGGCCTGAGAGGCTCCATAATGTTAGTTGGCCCCATGCTCGCGCGTTTTGGGCAGGGCTTTATACCCAAACCCGGTGGAGATAAGATTGGCCGCCGTCGCCTGGACACCCATTTCGAAGGTTTTGTAAACCTGGGGGCGAAATTTCGCTACAATAGGGAAGAACACTTTTTCGGGGTCGAAGCTAAAAAACTCAAAGGGGCTTATATGCTCCTGGACGAAGCCTCGGTGACCGGGACAGCAAACATTGTCATGGCAGCCGTTCTGGCCGAAGGCACTACGACCATATATAATGCGGCCTGTGAACCTTACCTGCAGCAACTTTGCAAAATGCTCAATAAAATGGGCGCCCGCATTTCAGGCATTGGATCGAACCTCCTGACCATTGAAGGCGTGGAATCCCTGGGGGGAACGGAACACCGGATGCTCCCGGATATGATTGAAATCGGTAGTTGGATTGGCCTGGCCGCGATGACCCAAAGTGAGCTCACTATTAAAAATGTGAGTTGGGAAAACCTGGGACTGATCCCGTCCGTTTTTGGAAAACTGGGTATTAAGATTAAGAAGAAAGGCGATGATATTTATATTCCTGCCCATAAAAAAGGGTACGAAATCCAGAATTTCATCGACGGCTCCATCCTGACGATTGCCGATGCCCCGTGGCCCGGCCTTACGCCAGACCTGTTGAGTATTCTATTGGTAGTGGCTACGCAGGCCCGCGGAGAAGTCCTGATCCATCAGAAGATGTTTGAGAGCCGCCTTTTCTTCGTCGATAAATTACTCGACATGGGTGCGAAGGTCATACTTTGTGATCCGCACAGGGCTACCGTTATCGGGCATGATTTTAAATCCACCCTGAAGGGAACGACCATGGTTTCTCCCGATATACGGGCCGGGGTGTCCCTGCTGATTGCAGCCCTGTCCGCCAAGGGAACTTCCACGATTCACAACATTGAGCAGATAGACCGCGGTTACGAAGAAATCGATACCCGGTTAAGAGCTATTGGGGCGAAAATTACACGTGTCTGAGTCGGGACTGTAGTTCGCCCTTATTTTTCTTCAAGTGCCCCATCGGGATACTGGGCAAATCGCCCTTTTTCCCTGGGATGCACGTTGTCCGGATAAGGCCAGGGCCATCCCCCGAAACGGGTCAGCTGGTATTCCTCCATAGCTCGCTGGATCTCCTGGGACTGGTTCATGACAAAGGGACCATATTTGGCAACAGGTTCAGCGATGGGTTTTCCCTCCAACCATAGAAATCGCGCCTTTTCCCCGGCATTCGCAATTGTAGTTTCCTCCGCAGGGAGAATGGCCCCGTATCCCGCATCTAACTGTTGACCGGAAACGTTCAAAAGATTGCCTTCCAAAACAAAAATTCGGCGGTTGCTTCCTGTACCCGCTGCCGGAAGAACGAAATGGGCGCCGGCTTCCAGGGAGACAAGGGCGATAACCACCCCGTTTTCGGGATCACTCGCCCAGGAATCAGGGGGAGGGGAAGGGGCGTTTTGTCCGGAAAATGAACCTGAGATCAAAGTCAATTCCCAGCCTTCGCCTTGAATCTGGGGTATATCTTCCTTCCATAGCATTTTAAAATGGGGTTCTGCCATTTTTTTGCTTGCCGGCAGATTGAGCCAGATTTGAAACAACTCCAATGTATTAGGAGCATCCTCCCTCAGGAGTGGGAACATCTCCGAATGCTGTACACCCCTGCCTGCCGTCATCCATTGAACATCTCCATTGCCAAACCGGGCCGAGGCCCCGAGGGAATCCGAATGATCGCAAAATCCCTTAGTGACAATGGTTATGGTTTCAAAGCCCCTATGCGGATGGGAGGGAAAGCCCGGGATCGTGGTTCCGTGATACATCCGCCAACCATCCTTGATTTCAAAATCATTGCCCAGGGCGCGTCCCTCGAGGGAGGCCTTCGGGCCCATTTCCGAATTGCCTTCGGGGTAATGGTCCAAATGGTGGACACAAAACAAGAACGGGTCTTCGGTTTCCCATGGAAATCCCAGGGGGAATGTTTTTAATGGTGTAGAACTCATATTGTGTATAAGGTTTTAGTGAGGGGCATTTCAAAGGTCGCTTTCATCACTTCTCAATTTCAATAGGAGGTGGCCCTTCCGGGATCATGGGTTCATAGACGGTACTGCCTTTGCGCTCGATATACTCATCTTTGACTTTTTTTACCAGGGATGGATTCTCAAACAGGTCCACCATAGTCATCCCCATGGCCTTGGCTGCATAGAGCATGCCCTTATGTCCGATACTCATTCCCCCACAGGCTACCACGGCCCAGGAGTGCCAGGGGGTGTCCTTTGGAGCTACGGTAACCCCGAGGTTGATATTGGCGACATTCCAACTGACATCACCCACATCGGTTGATCCCCCGCCCGGATTTTCCTTGGTTTCCCGCAGGGGAAGGATGGAACTATCCATGCCCACCTGCGGCTTCCCTGTGGCTTCCTGAATTTTCTTTCCAAATGCTGTTTCGGCATCGGTGTAGGTGATCGGACCCAACAATTCAAGGTTTTTCTGCATGATTTCCCCTCCGGAGCGGTTGACGAGGACTTCGTAGATTCCGGAGATCAGTGAAATCTTATAATCCACATCGGCCATAATCGCAGCTCCTTCAGCCATCTCACGGATGCGCTCGTATACGGGGGTCATGCCGCTGCGCTTCGTATCCCGCACGCGCACCCATATTTTAGAATAGTCGGGAACCACATTGACCACCTGTCCGCCATCCTGAATATGGTAATGGACCCGAACCGTAGGTTTTATATGTTCCCTGTAATAATTGATTCCGGTGGTATAGAGCTCCAGGGCATCAGAAGCACTTCGTCCGTTCCACGGATCTGCAGAAGCATGGGCCGCCTGCCCGAAAAACTCTACTTTAAAATCTACCAGTGCCAGGGTACTCTGAACATCTGCCTCGGTCTGGGCCGCCGGGTGCCAACTGATGTTGACATCCACATCATCCCAAAGTCCCGAACGCACCATCCAGATTTTACCAAAAAACTTTTCTTCAGCCGGGGTTCCCAGGAACTTGACGGTCCCCGACAATTTACCCGCCTCCAGGAGTTCCTTGATGGAAATGGCAGCAGCTAAACTGGCTGTCCCAAAAAGGTTGTGCCCACACCCGTGACCGGCTGCCCCCGCATTGAGGGGCTCCTTCTCAGGTTGCGCCTTCTGGGATATCCCGGGCAGCGCGTCGTATTCCCCGAGGATGCTGATTACAGGGTTGCCGCTGCCGTAGGTCGCTGTGAACGCCGTGGGAATGCCGGCCACCCCACGCGCTACTTTGAACCCGTTTTTTTCCGCATAGTCGGCGAGGATTTTGGACGAACCCGTTTCCTGAAAGGCCGTTTCAGCCAAAGCCCAAACGGAATCACTAATGGCTATCAGTTCCTGTTTATGGCGTTCAATGGAAGTTTCTACGGCTTTTTTGTTCCCTTTGAGTTTCTGGGCATTTAGTCCGGAAAAACAGGAGGAGAGAAAGACAACAGATGTAATAAAGAGCAGTTTATTGGTCATAGGGCTGGTGTTTTATTATCCCCTAAAGATACCAAAAAATACACGTTCGAACCGGTATTGGATTTTTAGAATTGCGAAGGGAAAAAGATCAATTCAGGGCTTCTTTATAGGTCTGCAGGCAGCGTTCCCTGGCCATTTTGTGATCGACCATTTTTTCGCAATACGCTTCTGTCCCGAATTCGGGGACCCACTTTTGGATATAGGTGTGGTCTTTGTCGAATTTATCGACCTGGGTCATGGGGTTAAAAATCCTGAAATAGGGGGCGGCGTCCACACCGCTGCCGGCGGCCCATTGCCAGTTTCCCACATTGCTCGAGCACTCGTAATCCAGCAGCTTCTGGGCAAAGTATGCCTCTCCCCATCGCCAGTCGATCAGGAGGTGCTTGCATAAAAAGCTAGCTACCAGCATCCGCACCCTGTTGTGCATATATCCCGTGGCATTGAGCTGCCGCATTCCTGCATCGACCAGGGCATATCCTGTTTCCCCCTTTTTCCATTTTGCGAATTCATCTTCCCGGTTACGCCAGGCTATGCGGTCATAGGGCTTTTTAAAGGCCTCCGTAGTCGTATTCGGGTAATGCCAGAGGATCTGCATAAAGAATTCCCGCCAGATGAGTTCATTCCAAAAAGTCTCATTTTCCGGTTTCAATGCCTTCTTAAGGACCTGGCGAATGGATATGGTACCGAACCTCAGATGGGGTCCCAGATGCGACGTGCCATCCACGGCGGGAAAATTCCGCGTTTTCTCGTAATTCTCAATCCGCGCACTCTCCAAATGATAAGGGGGGACTTCTATTTCAGATTTCTTAAACCCAAGGGCTTCCAGGCTGAGTGAAGGTAAATCGTCGGTGGTGAGTAGGTGTTTTAAATGGTTCTCCGATGGATAATTGGAGGGGGCCGCATCAGCGGCGAATTGTTGCTTCCACTTATTTTTATAAGGGGTATAGACTACATAAGGGTTCCCGTCTTCCTTCGTGATTTGATCCGTTTCGTAGATAACCTGGTCCTTAAAAGTATGGAATTCAACACCTTTGCCCTGCAGGAATTCGGCGATCTCCGAATCTCTGTGGCGGGCATAAGGTTCGTAATCCCTGTTGGTAAAAACCGCCTTAATATTCCAGGAGGATGCCAACTCCCTAATAATCTGTAAAGGCGTGCCAGAATACATAGCGACCCCACTACCACAGTCCGTTTTAAGAGTACGGTTCAGGGTCTGGACCTCCTGGTGTATAAAGGACAACCTTGGATCATTTTCCGGAAGTTCCCTAAGAATTTCCCGGTCGAAAATAAAGATGGGGATAACAGGATAACCAGAGGTAAGAGCCTTATAAAGCCCGTTATTGTCCTCGAGCCTCAAGTCCCTTCTAAACCAGAAAAGGGCTACCTCTTTTTCCAATTATCCAATATTTAAAGTAGATATACCCCCGTCTACACCCAGAACTTGTCCGGTTGTCCAACTGCTGTCCTCGCTCAGCAGGAAGGCAGCCATTCGGGCAATATCCCCGGGTGTTCCCACGCGTTTTAGCGGATGGCGATCCGCCATCATTTGCTGTTTTTTCTCATTGTTCAATAAACGTTTCGCCAGGGGAGTATCCACCAGGGAAGGTGCAATGACGTTCACCCGCAACTGGGGGGCATACTCCGCTGCCAGTGCACGGGCGAATCCTTCGATGGCCCCTTTGGAAGCAGCCACACTGGTATGAAACGGCATACCACTTCCCACAGCTACCGTGCTGAAAAAAACCAGGCTGGCCCCGGGATTAAACCGGGGTATGATTTCTTTGAGTACCCGAACAAGTCCTGTAAAATTGAGTTCCATGTCTTTTTCAAAGGTTTCCGGACTCAGCATTTTAAAGGGCTTAAGGTTGATACTCCCAGGGCAGTATACAAAGCCGTCCAGGGATTCCGGCAGGTCGGAGAAATCCATGGTCTCGGAGGTAACGTCGAGGGGGAAGGAAGTGATATCCTGGTTTTCCCCATCCCCCGGGTTACGGGAGGCCGTAATGATATTATGGTCTTCTTTGATAAGGTTTACGAGTTCCTGGCCGATCCCTGAGGAACCGCCCAC
>CAZEQO010000053.1:0-1913 GCA_964514365.1 uncultured Robiginitalea sp.
TCTGTATCCGGTTCCCGCGCATGCACGTGCACCATAGTGATTCCAATATCGCAGGCTTTGCGGACATCTTCCACTATTTCATCCACAGTTACAGGAACGTGTGAGGTCATCGTTTTGGTCGGGATCATCCCGGTGGGAGTGAAATTCACAATCAGATTCTCAGGCATGGGTATGGCCAATTTGTTGGGGATTTCGCCCTTCAATTTTGCGAACAAGATAAGTCTTCTGGCCCTCAGCGGTGGAAATTAATGGATCAAGACCCTTATAAACCGATAATCAGATGTCTGGATTGTATTTAATTATTTCTTATGATGCTGATAACTAATCCGATAAAGTCCGTTTAAAAACCTTATTCGGAACCCGAATGCATCCAATAGTCCACCACGAGCACATCTTCAAGCCAGGGATCCAGAATCTCGCCAAAGCGTTTGTGATCCGGATGGGGCAGGTAGACCGCCCGGTCCTCCTCGGAAGAAAACGTCAGGACAAAGCAATGGGTAAAACCCTTGTTGATACCTTCAGGTGAATTATTCAGGCCCCATTCGAAATCTGCAATTTCAGGAATTTTTTCGGGAAGGGAATAAAAGGCCTTTTCAATTTTTCGGAGGGTACCCCCCGGAGTATCTGCTTTGAACTTGAACAGAACGACATGGCGCAATACACCTGGTTTTTCAATGGAATCCGGCAACTCGTAAAGGTCTGTCTTCTGGGCCTGACTCGCGGTGATACAACATAAGAAAAAACATAAAACAGCCGTTTTCATCGGGAAGGGGTTTTATCTGTAAAAGGAAGGTACGAAAACGATACGGTAATTCGAGCTTACGCGAATAAGTGATACTTTTGAAAGGGTTTAAATTTAGGGAATGCCACAAACCGTTAAAATAATTGAATGTCCGAGAGATGCTATGCAGGGGATCAGGACTCCGATCCCTACCGAAGACAAAATCCGATATATACAGGCTTTGCTCAATTGTGGTTTTCACACGATTGATTTCGGGAGTTTTGTATCTCCCAGGGCTATACCCCAGATGGCCGATACACCAGATGTTCTGGCCGGGCTCAACCTGGAAAAAACCCGGAGCAAACTCCTCGCAATAGTAGCAAACCTCCGGGGCGCCCAGGATGCTGCTCAGTTTCAGGAGATCGCTTACCTTGGGTATCCCTTTTCCATTTCTGAAAATTTTCAAATGCGGAACACCCATAAAACCATAGGGCAGTCTGTAGATATCCTCAAAGATATCCTCGAGGTGGCAGAGCAAAGCGGGCAGGAAGTAGTCACTTATATCTCCATGGGTTTTGGAAATCCCTACGGGGATCCGTGGGATGTTGACATAGTGGGGGAATGGACCGAACGCCTGGTCGGGATGGGAGTCCGGATTCTTTCGCTCTCCGATACCGTCGGGAGTTCCACCCCGGGGATTATATCACATCTTTTTCAAAACCTGATACCCAGGTACCCGGAGGTGGAATTCGGGGCGCATCTTCATACACATCCCCTGACCTGGCACGAAAAAGTAGATGCGGCCTACAAGGCTGGATGTCGCAGATTCGACGGGGCCATCCAGGGCTTCGGGGGCTGCCCCATGGCTAAAGACGAGCTTACTGGCAACATGCCCACTGAGAAGCTCCTATCGTATTTTACCAGCGAGAAAGCCCATACCGGGGTCAACTGGATGGCCTTTGAAGCGGCTTTCAACAAGTCCAAAGACCTTTTTCAGAAATATATCTGACTGGCCAGCTCAGGAAGGCATTTATGTCAGCTAAATCAATGCTCCACCGGCTAGCCCGATACTAATACCTGAGTTGAAGTCCTGCAAAAGCTCCAAAAGGATGTCCAGGGCGCAGACCTGCGGGCACTCTGGAAACCAGGTACGTCTCATCCAGTAGGTTGATGATATTCGCCGTAAAGCTCA
>CAZEQO010000053.1:1923-14411 GCA_964514365.1 uncultured Robiginitalea sp.
TCCCACGTGATATTTTCCGGCAAAATCCAGAATGAAATTTGAGGCTACGCCTTCACCATTCGGGATAGGCCCGGTCCCTGCCTGAGTTCGGAAGGCTCCCGTGTATCGGGCATTTACATTGAGTTCATAGCGCTTGTGTTCCAGGCTCACAGTGGCGTTCCACTGGTGTTTCGAGATATAGGGCATTTCATCCCCGGCAGTTACCTCGCCCCACAGATCGTCTTCGCTACCAAAATCGGTTTGAAAGGCGGTATCGGTATAGGTATAGGAAAAGGTGATTGGAAGGTTCCATTTGGAATTCCCGCTGAACAAATTGTAATTCAAAAGAAGTTCAAGCCCTCCTACATTGACGGCTCCGGCGTTAAACTGATCCAGCGTTCCCGTACCTCCGGACGCGGCGAGATCACTCCCCAACAAGTTGCTGTAATCATTAAAAAACCCTACGACTTCCCCACTAAACTCACCAAGAGAGAAGCGGGACCCCAGTTCATAATTGATACTCTCTTCCGGATTCTGTCCTTCTTCACTTCCGGGAGGCGCGAATCCTTTATGCACTCCACCGAACAGGGATAGTTGCTCAAAATTGTAGTTAAAACCGACGCCGGGTATAAAAATATCTACCTGATTTTCCCGCTCAGAGCTATCAAAACCAGTCCTGTCAGGGTCTGAGCCGCCGTAGTTTATTCTCCCCAGGGTTATGTTTTCATAGCGTATTCCGGGAGTGAGGGTCAGATTACCTGTTTTAAATTTGTACATGCTGAAAGCTGCAAAAGCGCGTGCATCGCTAATGCGGTTGGCATCCGTTCCGGGTGTGCCTTGCGTGGTCAGGAGAAGCTGGCTATTGAACATGGCGTAGTCGTCCAGCCACTGAAACCGGTCTTCATCGTCATAATGGTACCTGAGGCCCACTTCTATATCGTGAAAGGTCTTTTTTCCGGTCCAGTGATAATCGAGTTTGGTTTGGATGCCTATAGAGAGGTATTCCCGATTGTTGTTTTTCAATGACAAGGCGTCGTCGGGACTGTCAGCTCCTCCGCTAACTACCTGATAATATGGATCAAAGGTGCCCGGATCTTCCAGTATGTCTGAAATACCTACCCGATCCCCATTCAGGGTCAGATAATCGAGTTTGTACCAGTTCCGTTTAAAATTGTTTCTATAGGCTACGGTGCTTATCCTGAAATTAGCATTCAAATCCAGGGTGTGGGTCAGCGCAAACTGCAGGTGTTCAGTGGTCATCAGGTCCTCTTGGGATCCTGCATAACGCCGGAATGGTTCCACCTCAAAATCATTTTGGGTTAGTCCCAGGTACGTTTCCTCTGAGTCTTCATCCGCATATTGGAACTTCAGTTCCAGGGCTTGCCGGACACGGGCTTCAGGATTGGTATTCACTCGAAACTTTGCAACGAGGTCATTTTTGTTGAATCCAGTGTCCCCGCCGCCGTCGAGGTTTTTAAAACCATCTGAACTATAGTTGATATATTCGATAGCGTATCCAAAATTCTCCCTGCTGTCCCCGAATTGGGCGTGCAGGCGTGCGCTTTGAAAACTCCCATAGCTCGTATTGAGAAATCCCCCGAAGAACTCCGGGACTTCGGTGCTCAGCATATTGATGGCCCCTCCGGTTGTGTAGGGCCCGTATTGTACCTGGCTGCTTCCCTTTAAAACCTCCACGGCCTGCATTCGGGCTATGGTCGGAAAATAATAAGCTGCAGGGGCACTGTATGGAGCCGGAGCAATCAGGACCCCGTCCTCCATTATTGTGATTTTAGCACTTCGTTCCGGGGAGGTTCCTCTCAGGCTGATATTGGGACGGAGGCCAAAGCCATCTTCCTCAACAACATTGACCCCGGGTACAGCGCGAAGGACACGGCTCACATCCGTATAGTTGAACTTCTGGATTTCTTCCGGGGAAATATAGTAGGAAGACCCCGTGCGATTGCGGGCGGCGAATTTGCTTCCGAAGATGACCCGGGCTTCGAGGACCACTTCATTCAGGGAAACAGGAGTGCCCAAAGCAGTAGTATCTGGTTGTTGGGAAAAGAGGAGGGTATTCAGTAGGGTAAAGAGGATGCTGATGTTGGTTTTCATGGCGGTTTATTATTTATAATAAATCTAAATAAATATAGTACAAATATAGATACCCGTCTTAAATCACCAAATGAAAGCATGTTAAAACCGTATGTTTTTTTATGGTATCCCAGGAGTTGGATGGGTCGATTGCACAATTCGCTTTCCTTCCTCGAAAAGTAGTATCTTTGCACGCAATTAATCCTTAATTGCTATGGAAGCTCACCGCGCCAAAATCATGGGAGAAGGTCTCACGTACGACGACGTTCTCCTGGTTCCCAATTATTCAGAAGTCCTCCCGCGAGAAGTAGATATCCGAACTCAGTTCACCCGCAACATTCAAATCAATATCCCGATTGTTTCTGCGGCCATGGACACTGTAACCGAATCACGAATGGCCATCGCCATCGCCCGGGAAGGGGGGATAGGTGTTTTGCATAAGAATATGAGCATTGAAGGCCAGGCCATGAAGGTCCGGAAAGTGAAGCGGGCCGAAAGCGGTATGATCCTCGATCCCGTAACCTTACCCCTGGATGCTGTTGTTCAGGATGCCAAATCGAGTATGCGGGAACACAGCATTGGCGGAATTCCTATTGTGGATGATGTAGGTCGCCTGATCGGGATTGTTACGAACAGGGATTTGCGGTTTGAGAAAAATAACGAGAGGCCTATTTCAGAGGTCATGACCTCTGAGAACCTGGTAACCGTAGGACAGGGAACTTCTTTGGAAGAGGCTGAAGACATCCTGCAGGAAAATAAAATTGAAAAGCTTCCCGTTGTGGATGCCGATTATAAGCTGGTCGGTTTAATTACTTTCAGGGACATCACAAAACTGACTCAGAAGCCTATTGCCAATAAGGATTCCTACGGGCGCCTGCGCGTGGCTGCCGCCATTGGAGTGACGGGGGATGCCGTAGAACGAGCCTCGGCCCTGGTGGGTGCCGGGGTAGATGCCATTGTCATCGATACGGCCCATGGGCATACCCGTGGGGTGGTGCAAATCCTCAAGAACGTCAAAAAAGCCTTTCCCGATCTGGAAGTGATTGTCGGGAACATCGCCACAGGAGAGGCCGCCCGCTATCTGGTAGATGCAGGCGCGGATGCGGTTAAAGTAGGTATTGGTCCCGGGTCCATTTGTACTACACGGGTAGTTGCAGGTGTAGGGTTCCCTCAATTTTCAGCTGTACTCGAGGTGGCAGAAGCGATAAAAGGCAGTGGTGTACCGGTTATTGCCGATGGTGGGATTCGCTACACGGGTGATATCCCCAAAGCCATTGCGGCAGGGGCGGATACGGTAATGCTCGGTTCCCTTTTGGCAGGCACTAAAGAATCTCCGGGCGAGACCATCATTTACGAAGGCCGCAAATTTAAGTCCTACAGGGGAATGGGGTCTGTGGAAGCGATGAAACACGGCTCGAAAGACCGGTATTTTCAGGATGTTGAAGACGATATTAAAAAACTCGTCCCGGAAGGAATCGTGGGAAGGGTACCCTATAAAGGGGATCTTTTTGAAAGTATTCACCAGTTCGTCGGGGGGCTGCGGGCCGGAATGGGCTACTGTGGGGCGGGCGATATACGCGCCCTGCAGGAAAATGGAAGGTTTATAAAAATCACGTCCAGTGGCATTCACGAAAGCCACCCCCACGACGTCACCATTACAAAAGAATCGCCCAACTACAGCAGGTGATAAACCCAAACGGGATTATCTGCCTTCGACGGTATAGGCTTCCCAGTCCTTTTGCTTGTAGATATCTTCTCCGAAATACCTGGCAATTTTAAGGAAGTCTCCGGGTTTTTGATAGCCGGGAACCGGGGATAGCATTCTCAGGTCCTCATCGAGGAATACCACGGTTGGGTAACTGAGCTGTCCCTGAAGGAGGGCAGCGGCCAGCTGGTGATACCCGCGACGTCCGGAGGGTACATAGGTGTATGTCTTCCCCCCGTATTCTATAGGATCTTTCTGCTCGGCATCTAATTTGACCATATGGAAGTTCTCCGACATATACGCAGCGACTTCCGGATTCTGAAAGGTGTCTTTATCCATTTTCTTGCACCATCCACACCAATCGGTATACACATCGATAAAGATTTTCTTATTTCCCCCTTCTTCAGCGATTTTCTGTACGGCTTCTTCCCACGACATCCAGGAAACTTCCTGGGCCTGTGTTCCGTAAGAGGTCATAAAGAACAAACAAGGGAGGAAAGTTAATATCAGGGTCTTCTTCATGGCATTGTTCATAGTGCTTGGATGCATTTAAAACCTAACGTGTAAATTGCCTTTTTATTTTGTGTTTACTGCGCTTTCAACACCTCCAAACAAACCGACAGGATCTACCTGGTTTCGGGTGATATCCTCAAAAGTTTCATGCTCGCGGATCAGATATGCTTTGCCCTGATGCCACAGGACTTCGGCAGGCCTGTATCTGGAATTGTAATTGCTGGCCATGGTGAAACAATAGGCTCCGGCATTCTTGAAACAGAGGAGGTCACCTTCTGATATCTCCTTGATCCTCCGGTTATTTCCGAAGGTATCCGTCTCACAAATATACCCCACTACGGAATAATACCGCTCTTTCCCATCGGGGTTTGAAATATTCGTGATTTCATGGGATGCCCCATAGAACATGGGTCTTATCAAGTGATTAAAACCGGAATCAATTTGCGCAAAAACGGTGGACGTCGTTTGTTTGACCACATTGACCCGGGCCAGGAAATACCCGGCCTGACTGACCAGAAATTTGCCTGGTTCAAAGGTCAGGACCAGATCTTTCCCGTATTCCTCGCAGAATTTGTTAAACCGGTTTCCCAGCTTTACACCCAATTCTTCTACGTTCGTCTGTATATCTCCTTCCCGGTAGGGTACTTTAAAGCCGCTTCCAAAATCAATAAAGTCCAGGTTTTTAAAATTTTTGGCTGTTTCGAAGAGAATCTCAGAGGCATACAGGAAAACCCCTATGTCCAGGATATCACTTCCAGTATGCATATGAATCCCATTGATCTTCATCCCTGTGAGTTCCACGATCCGCAACAAATGGGGGATTTGGTGAATGCTAATCCCGAATTTGGAATCGATATGGCCCACCGAGATTTTCGAATGTCCCCCGGCCATAACATGTGGATTGATCCGGATACAAACCGGCACCTGCGGATGCCTCGACCCGAATTGCTCGAGTACGGAAAGGTTGTCTATATTTATTTGTACGCCCAGGGCAGCTGCTTCTTCCAATTCGCCAAGGGATACGCCATTCGGGGTATAGATGATATCCTCGGGGGCAAAGCCTGCGAGTAACCCGAGTCTTACCTCCTGAATAGACACTGTATCCAGGCCACTACCCAAATGTTTCATCAATCTGAGGATACTTATATTGGAAAGGGCTTTGGCTGCATAATTAAGCTTGAGCCTGGGAACGGATTTAAAGGCCTCAGTGAGCCTTTCAAATTGAGATTGGATCCTGGCGGAATCGTAAACGTAGAGCGGAGCTCCAAAATCTGCTGCTACCTGGTTTAAAATAGTTGTATCCACGTCGTATAGGGCTTTCAGCAAATCTAGGGTACTTTTGGGGGATGCGCAAAAAGGAAGGTCCTTAAAACCTCCGGGGATATCCGAATATTGAATCAAGAGCGCATTAACTTGGTAAAATGTACATGGGGTTGTATCTTTAATTACCTATGAGAATACCATTATTTCCATTGCAAACCGTTTTTTTTCCGGGAGAAACGGTACCACTTCACATATTTGAAGAGCGCTATAAAGCCCTGATTCAGGATTGCAAAAATGAAGCCATCACCTTTGGCATTCCTGTATTTATTGACAATATTGTGGCTTACGGTACGGAAGTACAACTCAAGGAAATTGTCAATACCTATGCCGATGGAGCCATGGATGTGGTCTGCGTGGCCCGGCAGGTATTCAAGGTGGTGACCTTCGACCCCCAAATGGACGATAAATTATATCCGGGAGGTGATGTGGCTTTTCTGGATCCCATACAGGATAGCGACCCCGAAAGGGTCCAAAAGGTACTGGAGGCCTGCCAGGAACTCTACAGGTTAATGGAGCTGCCCTTCGGCCCGATTAAGGTGGAGGTCTTCAACAGCTTCACCCTCGCCCACAAGATGGGTTTGTCTTTTCAGCAAGAATACCAGTTGTTGCAGTTGGCCAGTGAAAGTGTGCGATTGCAATTTCTCCTGGATCATTTACAACAGACGATAAAAGTGCTCGGGGAACTGAATCGTACCCGTGAACGCATCGAGTTAAACGGGCATTTTCGGAATTTCGACCCACTGGACTTTAAAGATTACTCCCTTCAGTAATCCGTTTTTATTTCTATTAGGGGATGTCCACCCGGTTTCCTATTTTTGCATCCAACAGCTGACAGAACAACAATGAATTTACACGAATATCAGGGTAAGGAAATTCTTGCCAGTTTCGGAGTCCGCGTACAGCGGGGTATCGTCGCGCATAATGCTAAAGAGGCAGTCGATGCCGCCAAAACGTTAACTCAGGAGACCGGGACGAGCTGGCATGTGATCAAGGCTCAGGTTCACGCCGGAGGCCGCGGAAAAGGCGGTGGGGTAAAGCTCGCCAAAAATCTGGGCGAAGTTGAAGATATTGCCGGGCAAATTATCGGTATGAATCTGGTAACGCCCCAGACCTCTGCGGAAGGGAAAAAGGTTCATCAGGTTTTGGTAGCGGAAGATGTCTACTATCCGGGCCCCAGTGAGACCAGTGAGTATTATATGTCCGTTTTACTCAATCGCGCGACCTCCCGTACCATGATTATGTATTCTCCAGAAGGAGGCATGGACATCGAAGCGGTCGCGGAAAAAACCCCGCATCTTATTTTTACAGAAGAGATTGACCCGGCCGTTGGCCTTTTACCTTTTCAGGCAAGGCGGATAGCATTTAATTTCGGCCTGACCGGGACGGCCTTTAAGGAGATGACCCGTTTCGTTATGTCGCTTTACAAAGCTTATGAGGAGAGTGATTCCAGCCTTTTTGAAATCAACCCCGTCCTGAAGACCTCGGACGATAAGATCATGGCGGTGGACGCCAAAGTGACCATTGATGACAACGCCCTTTACAGAAGGAAGCAATACGCTGAGATGCGTGACCTGCGGGAAGAGAACCCCATTGAAGTGGAAGCCCGTTCCGTAGGATTGAATTATGTGGATCTGGACGGGAATGTAGGCTGTATGGTCAATGGTGCCGGACTGGCAATGGCTACCATGGATCTCATTAAAATGGCCGGCGGGGAGCCTGCCAACTTCCTGGATGTCGGAGGAACTGCCGATGCCAAAAGGGTAGAGGAGGCTTTTAGGATTATACTTAAAGATCCCAATGTCAAGGCCATCCTGATTAATATATTTGGCGGAATCGTCAGATGCGACCGGGTAGCCCAGGGGGTTGTAGACGCTTATAAAAACATGGGCGATGCTATAAAGGTGCCGATTATCGTAAGGCTGCAGGGAACCAATGCAGAACTCGCAAAGGAAATTCTGGATAATTCCGGGTTGGCTGTTCATTCTGCAGTTCAGTTTCAGGAAGCCGCCGACAAGGTTAAGGCAGTGTTATCCTGATATCCTTTGAACGAAAGTTTTAAAGGTTATGCCACTCCGGCATAACCTTTTTTTATTGGTAATAACACCAATATCCCCCCAGTGTTGTCCTTTGGTTAAACCATCTCCCCATCCTTGCGTAACAAAGGAAGCCACCCGTAATTTGCAGTGTCAGAAAGGATATGATCAAACCCGTTTTCAAGGAACTTTCTAGCAAGGTATACAAATCCGGCGCTCAGCCTGATATTGTAAAAAATGAACTAAAACCTATAAATAAGTGTTAAAATGACAAAAAATATGTAACAAATAGGAGAATGTATTCGTCTATTTAGTCAAACAACTATTTTATTCATCAATCATCAAACAATCATCATCATGAAAAAAGTTAGTTTATTGCTCGTGGCAGCAGCGCTGCTCATTTCCGGAAATGTTATGGCTACAGAAGGTAAGCCGGTTCCATCCACGGATCCAGATTCAAAGATTTGTGCTCAGATCGGGGCTTTGCTGGATGACAATCGTTTTGAACTTATTGAGGACGGAGATCTTACCGCGTCTGTACGGTTCACTGTGAACAACGAACACGAAATCGTCGTGCTCTCTGTAGATACGGAGAATGAACGTTTAGAGGGCTTTGTAAAGGCACGCCTGAACTACCGCAAGGTGGCGGATCAGAATCTCAAAGAGGGCAAGATTTATCTGGTGCCTATCCGGATTACAGCCTGAGTTCTCTTTTTTTGAATTTAGCTAAAAACCCGATGGCACGCCATCGGGTTTTCTTTTTTTACTGAATTTGAGGCTATTGTGATGTTTTATTCAGGGGGTGCTTTCATACGAAAAAGTAAAAAACATAGTTTAAGTAGTAGCGAGACATCAAAAAGCACCTGGAATGAGCAGCTATGAAGAGAAACTTAGTATTCTGTCGGAGATGATCTCCCTGGCCCGTGCAGACAAGGCTGTTAAGGATAGCGAGTTTGAGTTTTTGTGGGGTGTGGCGGATCAGCTCGGCGTTGACAGGGAGGATTTTGAATCGCTCTTCGATTCCCCCGTCCCGAATATCATACCCAAAACCCTGCTGAGCCGGATTATACAATTTCACCGACTGGTACTCCTGATCAATGTAGATCGCCAGCAGACCTTTAAAGAGATCGATAAGCTTCACAATATTGGACTGCGGCTGGGCCTGCCTCCGTCCGCGATCGATCAGGTACTTGTCCTTATGCATCAGTACCCCGACAATATAATTCCTCCTGAAACCCTTATAGGTATCTTTAAGGCCCATTATAACTAAGCGACTTTTCACCTTTTCACACTGCAGCCACTGTCATAAAGACAGTGTTTTTTTATATTTATAAGTCAAAAAGGCAGTATTTTTCCTTCGGCACATCCTTTGTACTAGGGTAGATGATTCTGAAAATGAATTGTTTAACATAAAATACAAACATTATGAGTTTAATACGAAGAAACACAGATTTGTTGCCAGGCCTTTGGAACGATGTATTCACCCCCGACTGGTTCGGAGGTGTGGATTCAAATAGATCCAACCTGCCTGCGGTGAACATTATGGAAGGCGAAAGAGACTTTACCCTGGAACTGGCAGTTCCCGGAAAAAAGAAGGAAGACTTTAACGTGGAGCTGGATAACGATGTCCTTACTATTTCTATGGAAACCCAATCTGAAGTAGATGACAAAAAAGCCGGGTATACCCGTCGCGAATTCAGTTATACCTCTTTTAAACGCGCTTTCACCCTTCCTGAAAGTGTCAACCAGGAAGATATTAAAGCCGATTATAAGGATGGAATACTGAAGTTTACCCTTCCCAAAAAGGAAGAAGCCCTTCCCAAGGCGAAGCGCCTGATTGAAATTGGGAAGTAATGAAATTATCAGGCTCGCCTAACGGGCCTCATAATGATTGGTTTGATTAGTTGGTTAGTTAGGAAAGCGCCCCGAATGAGATCGGGGCGTTTTTTTATCCGGAGGCCTCCTGCAGGCTTTTTATTTCATCCCGTAGTTGAGCCGCCATCATAAAGTCCAGTTCTTTGGCCGCTTTTTCCATGGCGCTTCGTTTATTCCGGATCAGTTTATCGCGTTGTTCCGGAGTCAGGTAGGCCGGGTCGGGTTCCTGTGCGTCCCGTTCTTTCTTTTCAAAATGGAAGGTTGATACCGAGTTGCGGGCGAGGGCACTATCCAGGCTTTTGACCAGAGCTTTTGGGGTAATGTTGTGTTTTTCATTGTAGGCCATCTGTTTTTCCCTTCGATAATTGGTCTCGTCTATGGTCTTCTGCATACTGTCGGTGATTTTGTCGGCATACATAATGGCCTTTCCGTTTAGATGGCGCGCCGCCCGGCCCACGGTCTGGGTCAGCGACCGGTTGCTCCTCAAAAAACCTTCCTTGTCGGCATCGATAATGGCAACCAGGGAAACTTCCGGCAGATCCAGTCCTTCACGAAGCAGGTTTACCCCAACCAGTACATCAAAAATACCTTTTCGCAAATCCTGCATGATTTCCACGCGTTCCAGGGTATCCACATCACTGTGGATATACCGGCAACGCACATCGATCCGTGTCAGGTATTTGGTGAGTTCTTCAGCCATGCGTTTTGTCAGGGTAGTGACCAGTGTCCGCTCGTCCAATTGTACGCGTTGCTGGATCTCCTCCACCAAATCATCGATCTGATTTTTGCTCGGACGCACTTCGATAACCGGATCGAGTAATCCGGTGGGGCGTATCACCTGTTCCACAAAGACTCCACCGCTCTTTTGCATTTCATAATCCGCCGGTGTCGCACTGACATAGATTACCTGGTTCTGCAACGCCTCAAACTCTTCAAATTTCAGGGGACGGTTATCCATGGCAGCAGGGAGGCGAAAACCAAAATCCACGAGGTTTTCCTTTCGCGATCGATCCCCTCCGTACATGGCGTGCACCTGGGGGATGGTAACATGGCTTTCATCAACGACCATCAGGTAGTCGTCCGGAAAATAATCCAGTAAACAAAAGGGCCGCGTTCCCGGTTCCCTTCCGTCCAGGTAACGAGAATAATTTTCTATTCCCGAACAGTATCCCAGTTCACGGATCATTTCCAAATCAAAATTTGTGCGTTCTTCGAGGCGCTTGGCCTCAAGGGGTTTTCCGATTTCCCTGAAGTAATCGATTTGCCTGATGAGGTCATCCTGGATCTGGTGGATCGCATTTTGGAGAATATCCGGGGAGGTGACAAACATATTCGCCGGATAGATGGCCAGGGTTTCAAATTGTTCTAAAACGGTATTGTTGTGGGGGTCAAAAGACTCCATTTCTTCAATTTCATCCCCGAAGAAATGGATACGGTAGGCATGATCGGCATAACTGGGGAAGATGTCGACGACATCCCCTTTAACCCGGAAATTCCCGTTTCGAAAATCTGCTGTGGTTCGGGAGTACAGACTCTGCACGAGTTGATGCAACAATTTGGTGCGGGACAGTACCTGGTCGCGCTCCAGGCGGATCACATTTTTCTTGAATTCGAGCGGATTCCCAATACCGTATAAACAGGAGACTGAAGCGACCACCAGGACATCCCTTCGCCCGGAGAGCAGGGAGGAGGTGGCACTCAGGCGGAGTTTCTCGATATCCTCGTTAATGGACAAGTCTTTTTCGATATACAGGCCTGTGGTAGGAATATAGGCTTCGGGTTGGTAGTAGTCGTAGTAGGAGACGAAATACTCCACGGCATTTTTTGGGAAAAACATCTTGAATTCCGAATACAATTGTGCGGCCAATGTCTTGTTATGGGCCAGGACAAGGGTAGGGCGCTGCACTTCTGCTACGGTATTGGCGATGGTAAAGGTCTTCCCGGAACCGGTAACGCCCAAAAGGGTCTGGTAGCGCTCCCCTTCTGTGATTCCCTCTTTTAACTGGGTAATGGCCTGTGGCTGATCCCCGGTGGGTAAAAAGTCAGAAACAACTTCAAATTTCATATGTCAAAAATACAAAACACTCCTTCACGGAAGTGGCCGGGGCAGGATATTCCTATCGCTTGAGGCTGAAGTGCCCCTGGAGGACCTGGTTGTTATCATCCACAGCGCGAAACCAGTAATCGGATGCAGGCAGGGGCCGCCCGTTAAAGGTCCCGTTCCATCCCTGGGAACGCGGGTCGATCTGGGCCAGTAATTTTCCATACCGGTCAAAGATGTGCAGTTCCCGGATGGGGTTCAGGCCCGATGGAGGGGGGATGTATTGCCAGGTATCATTGATCCCGTCTCCGTTAGGGGTAAAGAACTTGGGGAAGCCATCCAGGGTGAGATCGGGTTCTACCGCTTCACTCGCGATACCGCACCCGTTTTTATCCCGAACAAATACCCTGTAGTTGTCAATGGGCAGGTTGGTAAACCGGTTACTGTCCTGGTAGGGTCCTGACTCCTCCAGGGCGTATTCATAATCCCCCAGGCCGCTGGCAAATACTTCAATGCTGATGACACCGGCCCCAAGCTGTACATCTGTACCATCGATTACCGGAGGCCCTGAAAGGGAAACGTTGAAGACCTGTTCGCTCCGGCATTCAAAATCTCCATCTGTACCTGAGATATTATTGTAGATTTCAAGGCGGTATTCCCCGGCTTCGGGGATGTCAAAATCCGGGCCTTCTGCCAACAACTCCTCCCGACCGAACGGGGGAATGCGGTACCACCGATACCCATCAGCTTCATCCTCTGCGCGCACCGTGGTATCCCCCTCCCCGCAGATTCCAATGGCCGAAGGGAAAGTGATTTGGGGATTCAGATCGATCAGATTCCCATCAGAGTCGAAAAACGGTCCACACCCCAGGATGGTGGAAAAATTTGTTTGTGTGGGCACCATCTGCGCCTATCCCAAATTTACCCC
>CAZEQO010000053.1:14421-16101 GCA_964514365.1 uncultured Robiginitalea sp.
TTGTGTACAATCCAGAGCCTCCCCGGCAATATTGAAAGGGACTATGCGGACGTAGTAGACGCGGTTCGGTTCAAAAGCAATAACATCTGTTTCCGTCACATTGCCCAGGTTGGCATTGTCCAGAATATCGTTGAGGAATGGAGAAGTCCCTATAGACACCCTGTAACCTTCGGCTCCGGGTACGGCGGACCACTGCAGAAGTGGGGATAGCGGCACATTGCCTTCGCCATTGGCCGGGCTGAAGAGCTCCGTGCAATCCGGGAGGGGGATGTCCTCCCCTGTAGTGAAGCTAAATTCTTCACACCCGCTGGCCTGGCCATTATCATTCTCAGGTATGATCCTGACAAAGTACTCCGTTTCCGGATCCAGGTCTCCGGGCGGATCAAAACTCAGGAGGTCATCCACAAGTTGATTGTCAACGATATCCGAACCCCCTGAACTTGTTCCTATCGATACCCGGTACCCGGTAGCCGTAGGGCTGCACTCCCATCGAATGTTTGTTTGAACCGGCACACTCACAGCACCGTCCGTCGGATTCACCAGGAAGGTACATTCGGGAGGCGTTGTCACATCTTCAGTGGTAAAACTATACGAGTCACAGTCTATAGGGGGTTGGTTCAGGAAAAAAAGGGAAATCCTAACAAAGATCTCGGTGTCTTCCGGCAGGCTGCATGGCGGGGTCCAGGAAGTCTGTGCCCCTGTTGCCGTTCTACCCAGAATATCGGTCCCTCCCGGGGTGGAGCCCAGGGAAATCTGATATCCCGTAACCCCTACGACTTCTTCCCAGGTAATGGTCGATGTGACTGAAACCCCTGTCTCCCCGGGAAGGGGGAAAACAGGATCAGGACATTCCTGCCCATGGAGGGAAAGCCCTAAAAGGAGCAATAAAAACCCGGTTATTTTCTTGAAAATTTCCATTTCGAGGGAAGGGGAAATTACGAATTAATCGAGTAATTACAGGGTAGTTCAGGGTGAAACTGCTGTTTTAACGGTTTACGGGACCTGTATGGGAAAAACTGCGGAAGGGCAGCCCGGGTTCTATAAATCGCGTTTGCGCAGTAAGGCGTAAGAGAGGTAAATAAAGAGCGCGGTCCACAGGAGTACAAGCAGAATTTCGTACCAGTGTACATGGTAGTTCAATTCAATTTGCTCCCCGATCTGATCCGCCACCGACTGCACGGCATTGAGGCGGGAAAAAGGTTCTTTGATGAGGTTGGACATGGACTGCAGGGGGAGGAAGGATTTAATGACCTTCGCGGTTTCCCAGGAAACAAATTTCCAGCCGAGCAACCCGAAAATGACCTGTTCGGCTATGGCCCAGATGATCAGGAAGCCAAGGGCAAAGGCCGAGCGCTTAACCAGGATTCCCAGAAAAAGACAAAAACTGAAAAAACCCACGAGTTTTACAAAAAAGGCCATGAGGAATTCCAGGTCTGAAAAAACGATGGATAATTCGGTGTAATCCGAATACATCGCCCCCAGGATCAGGGATACCACAAAGACAAAAATCGTCGAGATCCCTGCGAAAACAAGTACGGTCAGGAATTTGGATGCTATAAATTCCTTTTTGGACAAACCGTCTATCAGGTTCTGTTTGATCGTCTTATTGGTGTATTCATTGGACATCATGGAGACGATCACAATGGCCAGAAACAACTTAAACCCAGCTGCGACAAAAGT
>CAZEQO010000054.1:0-16093 GCA_964514365.1 uncultured Robiginitalea sp.
TTCGAACGGCGGCGCGGCGATGCCCTCGATGAACATGCCGTAGCGGTCGGCCGTTGCGCGCAGCCGCTCGCAAGCATCTGCCTCGAGAACGCCCAGCGGTACCTGGATCCCGCCCGCTCCGAGGCCATGGCAGTACTCCAAAAACGTCTGCGGCTGGAACAGATCGTGGCCGAGGCGCGCCCACACCAGGTGACGCTGGTGCCGGATGACCCGGCGCAGGCAACGTCGGACCATGGCTGGGACTTCGCTGCCCAGCACAATTTCCTCAAGCCCATTGTCGCCCGGCTGAAATCCATGGGCGCACGGGTCGCGCTGTTTGCCGATGCCGATGCTTCCACCATCACCATTGCACGCGATACTGGCGCAGACCGGGTGGAGCTCTATACCGAAGCCTATGCGCGGGAGTATTCAGCGAATCGGGAAAAGGCCGTAAAAAAATACACAGAAGCCGCTCATACAGCCCATGAGATAGGCATGGGTTTGAATGCAGGGCACGACCTGAGCCTTGAAAACATTGAATTTTTCAAAAATAATGTGCCCGAACTTAAGGAGGTCTCCATCGGGCATGCCCTTATTTGTGAATCCCTGTATCTGGGCCTGGAAAATGTCATCAATATGTATAAACATAAATTGCGTTAATGGATTTGCTCCATTCCAATATCCTGGGTAGCGGCCCCCCCCTGATCGTACTTCACGGTTTTTTGGGGATGTCCGACAATTGGAAAACCCTTGGGAAGAAGTACGCCACCGAGGGTTTTGAAGTCCACCTGATCGATCAGCGAAACCACGGGCGCAGTTTTTGGTCGGAGGTTTTTGATTATCCGACAATGGCCCGGGACCTCGTCCATTATATGGATTCCAAAAACCTGAAAGAGGCTATAATCCTGGGGCATTCTATGGGTGGAAAAACGGCCATGCAACTTGCCTGTGCCTGGCCTGAGCGCGTTTCGAAACTCCTGGTGGCCGACATTGCACCCCGGCACTACCCCCCCCACCACGACTATATCCTGGAAGCCCTGGAAGCGCTCCCCCTCGCCCAACTCAAAACCCGGACAGAGGCCGATGAGGCCCTTGCCCTGAATCTGGATAATTGGGGCATACGCCAGTTTCTGCTCAAAAACCTCTATTGGAAGTCTCCCGGGGAATTCGGATTGCGGTTCAATCTCGACGTCCTGAAAACAAAGATGAAGGAGATAGGGGAACCCCTCCCGGAAGACATGGTCTATGAAGGACCCACATGCTTTCTCAGAGGTGGTGCATCAGATTATATAACGGATCAGGACCTGTCATTGATTCGGCATCATTTTCCACAGGCAAAACTCATCACCCTGGACGGGGCCGGACATTGGCTGCATGCGGAACAACCCGAAGCATTTCTGGAAGCGAGCCTGGATTTTATGAAATCCTGAAAAAACACCCCCTCTTATTATGCATGCATACTTTTTTTAGGGCATATATTGCGTGTGCGATAATTTTACATATTTTTGATCCTGACTTAAACTAACGGCGCAGACAATGAGCGCATCCAAACTAAATCCTATGAAAAAGTTTCTGGCCTTATTTGCCTTTTTGGGCCTTTTTATCATCTCCTGTAGCGACGATGATGACGGCACGGATCCGGGCGGCGGCATTCCGATGCCCCCCATAGAATACACCAGCGGAACAGCAGACCTTTCAAATTATGTAGCCCTTGGAAATTCGCTTACTGCCGGGTATACAGACAACGCCTTATTTATCGACTCACAAGTCGCTTCTTTTCCCAATATGATTACAGGAAGCTTCGATGAAGTGGGGGGCGGGGAATTTATTATTCCTTTTATGGCAGACAATCTCGGGGGAATGACCCTCGGAGGCAATCCCATAGCAGGAAACCGCCTTATACTGGATTTCAGTTCGGGCTCCCCTACCCCAAGACCTGTAGACGGACAGGGTACCACAGAAATCACAAATGTACTCTCCGGGCCCTTTAACAATATGGGCATTCCGGGCGCCAAGAGTTTTCATTTGCTCGCCCCGGGTTATGGGAATGTAGCCGGAGTAGCTCAGGGATTGGCGAATCCGTATTTCGCGCGGATGGCCAGTAGCCCTAACGCAACTGTTATCGGGGATGCCATGGCGCAGAACCCAACATTTTTCACCCTTTGGATTGGCAATAATGATGTTTTGGGTTTTGCCACATCAGGAGGTTCGGGAATAGACCAAACCGGGAATTTGGACCCCTCCACGTACGGAGGTTCTGATATTACAGATCCCAATGTATTTGCCAATGTTTTCAACACCCTGTTGCAGACCCTTACCGCCAATGGTGCCAGTGGGGTTGTCGCAAATATTCCTGATGTGACGTCTATCCCTTTTTTCACGGCCGTTCCACACAACCCGATACCCCTGGACCCGGCCACTGCCGATCTGGTAAACGGCGCTTACGCCGCGTATAATGGTGGGCTTCAGCAACTGCAGGCCCTTGGGGTGATTTCAGCAGAGGAAGTAGCCCGCAGATTGATCAGCTTTACGGCCGGTCCCGGGAACGCAGTAGTAATTCTCGATGAAGACCTTACGGACCTCACCGCCTTTAACCCTGCCCTGATTAATATGCGTCAGGCCACCGAAGACGATCTGCTCACCTTTACGTCTCAGACGATTATAGGAACACCTGCCGATCCTAACAACCCCAACAGTATCAATGGGGTAGCTGTTCCCCTGGCAGATCAATGGGTACTCACCCCCGAAGAGCAGGAGCTGATAGCAAATGCCACAGCGAACTTTAACCAAACTATCGAAGCCCTGGCCCAACAGTACAATCTTGGTTTCGTCGATGCCAATGGGTTTCTTAAAATTCTAGCAGACACTGGCATACCACTCAGTGACGGTAGTGTATTGACCAGTACCTATGCCACCGGAGGTGCCTTTTCCCTGGACGGGGTTCATCCCTCACCCAGAGGTTATGCGATAATAGCCAATTTATTCCTCGAGGCCATGGAGGCTCGTTTTGGCTCAGTGCTTCCTCCTATTGACCCCCTCGAGTACAAAGGACTTTACATCAACTAATCCAAAATTTTATTTATCTTCATGGGCACCTCTCCACCAGGGGTGCCTTTTTATATTCTTAAAACTGAAATTATGAAATTCATCCTTCGACTCCTGCTCAGTGCCCTGGCCGTAATCCTGCTCGCGAATATCCTACCGGGAGTGGAAGTAAGCGCCTTTGGGAGTGCCGTTTTGGTAGCCCTGGTCCTGAGTTTGCTCAACCTTATTGTAAAACCCATACTGGTTATCCTGACACTGCCGGTGACTATTCTGACCCTGGGATTGTTTCTGCTGGTGATTAATGCCCTGATCATCCTTCTTGCAAGTTCCCTGGTATCTGGTTTCAGCGTAGACGGTTTCTGGCAGGCCTTGCTCTTTTCATTACTGCTGTCCGTCCTGGAGTCGGTTTTGTTTGCCTTCCTGAAGGAAGACTCTAAATAGGAAGTTAAAGATTGACATACAGCCGGTTGAAAACTTGTCCTCTTGGCTAAAATGCCCTACTTTTGCACGGTTTCTTTAATAGCTGATTCATGAATATTACCAAAGAGCAGATAGACCCCCTGAATGCCGTTCTCAAAGTGGAACTCTCACGGGAAGACTATCAGGAAAAAGTGGACAACATCCTCAGGGATTACCGCAAAAACGCCAATATTCCGGGCTTCCGCAAAGGCCAGGTTCCTATGGGCCTGATCAAGAAGCAATACGGCAAAGCGGTCCTGGTAGATGAGGTAAACAAATTATTGCAGGACAATTTGAACAATTACCTGACAGAGGAAAAACTGGACGTACTCGGGAATCCGCTTCCCAAGCAACAAGATAACTTCAACTGGGAGGCCGATGACCTCGCCTTTGAATTTGAGTTGGGGCTGGCGCCTGACTTTGAGGTGTCCTTAAGCCCTAAAAAGGGTATCCCGCACTACAAAATAGTCGCAGACAAAAAAATGATAGACGATCAGGTGGATCGCATTCGGAAGCAATACGGAAAATTGGTATCCCAGGATGTGATCGGGCCTGATAACGAAGTCAGTGGAAACTTCTTTAACGAGGAAGCAGAAATCGATCATAAAACGACCCTTGAACTCGGCAAAATCAAAAGCAAGAAGGCACTCACTGCCCTCAAGGGAAAAAAGGCAGGGGAAACCGTTGTCTTAAAGACCAAGGGGCTTTTTAAAGAAGATTTCCTTTTGCCTGGCAGCCTTGGAATTCCAAGGGAAAAAGCTGAGAACCTGGATATCGAGGTAGATTTCTCTATCGCTGAAATCAACAAAAGAGAACCCGCCGAACTCACCCAGGATCTGTTCGACAAACTTTTCGGGCCCGATACCGTGCATTCCGAAAAAGAGATGCGAACCAAAATCAAAGAGGACTCTGAGGCACAGTTTCAACAACAATCCGACCAGAAGTTGCTGAACGATGTTACGGAAAAACTGATCGAAACAACAAAATTCGATTTGCCGACCGAATTTCTGCAGAAATGGATGCAGAATACAGGGGAAAAAGTACTCTCAGAAGAAGAGGCCCGGGATGAGTTCGAGAAGTCTGAAAAAGGGCTGAGATATCAGCTGATTGAGGGGAAACTCATCAAAGAACACGGTTTGGAGTTAAAGTTTGAAGAGCTCAGAGATTTCGCCAAGGGTTTTATAAGGTCCCAAATGGCGCAGTACGGACAGTCAGAACCCAAGGAAGAGGACCTGGATGCTATTGCCGCCAGGGTACTGAGCAACCAGGATGAAGTCAAACGACTCTCCGAACAGTTGATGAGTCAGAAGTTGCTGGATCTGTACAAAGAAAAAGCCAACCTGAAAACTAAAGAAGTAACCTATGACGATTTTGTCAAAGAGGTGTACGGATAAGTAGAGAGCGACAACACCTGAAAGCAGCCTCCTGCCTTTAGTGTTGACAAATTGAGTATCTTTACGGTGCCGGATCGCTTTGTTTCGGCACCTTTTTTTTAAAACAAAACCGCTAGTAAGACTACATGGACTACGCTAAGGAATTTAAAAATTTTGCCGTTAAGGACCAGGGAATCAATAGCTTGTATCTGGAACCCCTGCTTCAGAGTATGTACCCGGTGGGCATGACCCCAAACATTATTGAAGAGCGACAGCTCAACGCCATTGCCATGGATGTGTTTTCACGGCTTATGATGGACCGTATTATCTTTTTGGGTACTCCGGTAACCGACCAGGTGGCCAATATCATCCAGGCCCAACTCCTGTTTCTGGCCAGTGCGGATTCCGCCAAAGACATTCAGATTTATATCAATTCCCCCGGAGGCAGTGTATACGCCGGCCTGGGAATTTACGATACCATGCAATTCATAAAACCTGATGTGGCAACCATATGTACAGGTATCGCCGCTTCTATGGCTGCTGTACTGCTCTGCGCGGGTCACAAGGGAAAACGCAGTGGGCTCCGCCATTCGCGGGTCATGATCCACCAGCCCATGTCCGGAGCTCAGGGACAGGCCAGTGATATCGAAATCGCAGCCCAGGAGGTGGTCAAGTTACGGGACGAACTCTACGAAATCATTGGTACGCACACGGGTCAGAGTTTTGATAAAATATACGAAGACAGTGACCGGGACTTCTGGATGAAGGCCAAGGAAGCCCTGGATTACGGAATGATCGACGAAATACTGGAACGCGAATCCGATTAAGTCCGGACGCACTGATTCCCGTTCGGGGAAGGCAATTTTTGTGCGTTCAGACGTTTAATATGATAAGGTCTTAACAGGATGGCAAAAGAAAACCTGGAATGTTCGTTTTGCGGAAGAAAAAAACCGGAAACCAATCTGCTGATCGCGGGCCTGGATGCCCATATTTGTGACCGGTGTATTGAACAAGCCCACGGTATTGTAGCGGAAGAATCCCGTCAGGCCAAAAACGAAGACCTTTTCTCCGAACTCGTCCTTAAGAAGCCCATGGAAATCAAGGATTTCCTGGACACTTATATCATCGGACAGGAACGGACCAAAAAAGTAATGTCAGTAGCCGTCTACAACCACTACAAGCGATTGCTCCAACCCTCCTCCAAAGAGGACGATATTGAAATTCAGAAAAGTAATATTGTAATGGTCGGGCAAACGGGAACCGGAAAAACCCTGATGGCTAAAACTATTGCACGAATGTTGAATGTTCCCCTCGCCATTGTAGATGCCACAGTGCTTACCGAAGCAGGATATGTAGGAGAGGATGTCGAGAGCATCCTTACCCGACTGCTCCAGGCTGCCGATTACAATCTGGAAAAGGCAGAAAGGGGAATCGTATTTATCGACGAGATAGATAAAATTGCCCGGAAGAGCGATAATCCATCCATTACCCGGGATGTTTCCGGAGAGGGCGTACAACAGGGTCTGTTGAAGTTGTTGGAAGGTACCGTAGTCAACGTTCCACCCAAGGGGGGACGAAAGCATCCCGACCAAAAATTCATCGAGGTGAATACCGAGAATATACTCTTTATTGCCGGAGGTGCTTTTGACGGGATTGAACGGATAATAACCAAACGGCTCAATATGCAGGCCATTGGGTATAGCGCCTCAAAGAAAGAGTCTACCCTGGATAAAGAAAATGTGCTGAAATATATTATCCCCAGGGATTTAAAGGAATTCGGGCTCATCCCGGAGATTATTGGAAGGCTTCCCGTACTTACGCATATGGATCCCCTGGATCGAAAAACGCTCCGGGCCATCCTCACCGAACCCAAAAATGCGATCATAAAGCAGTACGAAAAACTCTTCGCTATGGATGGTATTTCTTTTACCATCACAGATCAGGCGCTGGACTACATTGTAGATAAGGCTATCGAATACAAACTCGGTGCAAGGGGATTGCGCTCATTATGTGAAGCGGTCTTTACCGATGCCATGTTTGAACTCCCAAGTACTGAAGTGACCGACTTCAAAGTTTCAAAGCCTTATGCCGAAGAGAAGTTGTCCTTTGAAACCATGAATAAACTGAAAGCGGTTTCTTAAAGGTCCTGGTACTGTTTTCTAAGGGATTCTTCCAGAAGTTCCTGACACACCTTTTGAATCACTTTTTCATCTGAATACATTTCATGTCCAAATCGCGGAACCACCTCCATAGTTGTTCCGGTGTGGGTCGCCCATTTCTTAGATGGCTTGTTTTCCATATATTCTCCATAGAGAACCTTCGAAGGACAATCCGGACCATCTGTTTCGCTGTGAAGGCTCATCGGAGAAATAGCATAAAGGGATTTCGCAGGGAGACCTTCTTTGATTGCGTTCCAGACCACCGTACCCCCGGCGCAAAAAGTGAGGTAATGGGCCGGTTGTTCTTCTTTAGACAACAAGCTCTTAACTGCGCGTTTTAAACCCCCATCCGTAAAGGCAGCGGTCAAGGTCTGCGCTGTAGGGTGGGAAAGGTCCAAATCTGCCAGTTGTGAGGTATCGTAATAAGTAATATCGAAATACTGCTGGAGATATCCCAGGTAAGAAGTAATCCAAAGTCCCTTTCTGGGACCCCATAAATCAGACAAAATCACAAGTCTTTCAGCCATAGGTCAAAAACATTTACGGGGGGAAGTAGGTTAATAAGCCCTCACAAGTTGCTTTGATTTGGAAGAAAGATGACCGCAATTTGGTTAAGGCGGGTGAAAAAATCGATATAGGGAAGAATCGGGCCCGTATTCTGACCTTTGAAGCAATTATGGTATCGCCCGGAACTCGTTAAAACCCGGCCCCTGCTCGATGAACTACCCGGTCACCTCAGAGGTTCTCCGGGCGTTGGAAACCAATAGCTCCTCTAACAAGTCCCTCTGGTTGGATAGTCTGGGGACTTTGTGCTGCCCCCCAAGTTTTCCCCTGGATTTTAACCAATCGTAAAAGAGGTTTGGATGTGCCCGGTGAATTTTCGGAGCATTCAGGGTCATGTCTTTGTAGCGTTTTGCCTCGTAATCCGAATTCAGGGACTTCAGAGCCTCATCCAGGCAAGCTCCAAAATACTCAAGGTCCTCAGGCGATTTCCGGAATTCAATCAGCCATTCGTGGGCACCTTGTTTCTTGCCATCCATAAAAACAGGGGCCACAGTATACTCCGCAATGGACGCCCCGGTCTGCTGACATGCGCGTTGCAAGGCCACCTCCGTATTTTCAATGACAAGTTCCTCCCCGAATACATTAATATGATGCTTGGTTCGGCCGGTAACCCGGATTCGATAGGGATCCGTGCTGGTAAAACGAACTGTATCCCCGATCTGATATCGCCAAAGTCCCGCGTTGGTCGTAATTACAATAGCGTAATTGACCCCGGTTTCAATTTCCCAAAGCGGTAAGACTCTCTGTTGCGGGGTCCCATAACTGCCCATAGGGATAAACTCATAAAATATCCCGTAATCGAGCATCAACAACAGATCCTGACTGTTGTTCTGGTCCTGAATCGCAAAAAACCCTTCGGAAGCATTGTAAATTTCGTAGTATTTAAAAGTCCCCCCGGGAAGCAGGCGATTGTACTGTTCCCGATACGGATTAAAATTCACCCCTCCGTGAAAATAGACTTCCAGATGCTGCCAAACCTCCAGGAGATGTTCCTTCCCCGTTTTTTCCAATACCCGGTTCAGGAGTACGAGCATCCAGGACGGGACCCCTGCCAGGCTTGTAACATTCTCACGGATACTCTCCTCTATTATAGCCTCGATTTTCTCCTCCCATTCACTCATCAGGGAAACCCGGTTGCTGGGCGTACTGCTCAACTCGGCCCAGAATGGCATATTGTCGATAAGGATGGCGGAAAGGTCTCCAAAGAAAGTACCGTTATCCTCATAGAGCTCCTTGCTACCTCCCAGTCGCAGACTTTTCCCCTTGAAAAGTTGAGAATCCGGATTGTTGTTTAAATAGAGGCATAACAAATCCTTCCCGGACTTATAATGGCAATCTTCCAATGCTTCTGTACTTACAGGGATGAACTTACTCTTTGCATTGGTGGTCCCACTGCTTTTGGCAAACCATCGGATCTCAGTGGGCCAGAATAAATTCTGCTCGCCTTTTCGGGAGCGTTCGATCAGGGGTTCAAATTCCTCATAGGTGACCAGGGGAACGCGGGAGGCAAAAGTTTCATAGGAGGTAATGTCCTCAAATCCGTATTTCTGCCCCAATACGGTTTCATCCGCAAACTCCAGGAGTTGCTCCAGAACTTCCTGCTGTACCTCCCGGGGATATTTCAAGAACAACTCTATCTGGTGGTACCGCTTTTTGAGCAGCCAGGAAGCGATGGAGTTAAAAAGTGGGATGGGCATTTTTGGTATCTTTACAATCTACCTTACAAGGTGGTTAAAGATACCATTAAATCCTTTTTCCAAAAACACATTAGCATGCAATACGAAGGGGTTCTGCGAAAAATGCAAACAGAATTTGAGAATCCAATAGCTTATTACCTGGTCTTTCCTGACGATTTTATTCACATGAACCTCCTGCTGGGCCGTCGCCTCTCCATTCGGTTTTTAAAATACGAATGCCTGGGGTGTGGAGCCGATCTCCCTATTTTTCGTCAGGGGTATTGTAAGAACTGTTTTTTCGAACAACCTCAGGCCGGGGACTGGATTATGCACCCGGAGCGCAGCAAGGCCCATCTCGGGGAAGAGGATCGGGATCTGGACTATGAAAAGAAAGTACAGTTACAACCGCATATTGTCTATCTGGCAAATTCCAGCAATGTAAAAGTAGGGGTGACGCGCAAGTCGCAAGTCCCGACGCGGTGGATTGATCAGGGGGCCCATGAGGCTATCGAAATCGTCGAAACGCCAAACCGGTATCTGGCCGGGATTACCGAGGTGGCCCTGAAAGAACACGTGGCGGACAAGACCCATTGGCGGAATATGCTCACCAACCAGCTTAAAGACGAGGACCTCTTTGAATGGAGGGAGCGACTCCGCCCGTTTATTCCTGAGGAAGCCGCGGACTACTTTATCGCAGATACACAGGAGACCGAAATACACTTTCCGGTACTTGCCTACCCTACTAAAGTAAAGAGTCTCAACCTGGGCAAAACCCCCGAATTCAAAGGAATCCTAAAAGGGATCAAAGGTCAGTACCTGATTTTTGAAGACGATACCGTATTTAATGTCCGCGGGAATGAAGGGTACTACGTGGCCCTGGAGTTGGGGTGAGGAATTCAAGTTGGCAGTTTGCAGCGGCTTTTGGCAGGTGGAAAAGTTCAAGGTTCAAAAGGAAGTGGGCATTTGGCAGTGGCAGTAGGCAGGTGGAAAAAGGTTCAAAAGTAAGTTGGCAGTTTGCAGCGGCCGTTGGCAGGTGGAAAAGTTCAAGGTTCAAAAGGAAGTGGGCATTTGGCAGTGGCAGTAGGCAGGGGAAGACAATAGCTCAAGTGCCAAAGGCCGAGGTTAAAAAAAACCGCCTGTAAATTCGGATCCGGAAAGCCGAACACTTAAAAATTAAGGTCGATTTCATCATTGCGCTCAAGGTGAAACCTTCGACGCATCAGGTACACAAAGAAATACAGAAACGGGGTGTCCAGAAATGCGATCATAATTTTAAAGATGACCCCGCTGATTACCAAACCGTAAAACATAGACCAGGGCAGGACCCCAAATATACAAAGCAGGCCCACTACGGTCGTGGTATCTATAATCTGGGAAGAAAACGTAGAAAAGTTATTTCGAAGCCACAGGTATTTTCCGCGGGTCAACCTTTTCCAAAAGTGATAAATGGCTATATCCACGTACTGTGCGAAAAGGTAAGCGATCATCGAGGCGAGGACCGCTATGGGGGACAGGGCGAATACCCTGCTAAACAGGGGATCATCCACAGGAGATGCCTCAATGGCGGGAACCTGGTCGGCCAGGAGTATTATGCCCATGGAGAAAAAAGAAGCAAAAATCCCGGCGGTAACCACCTGATTCGCCTTTTTACGCCCGTAAATCTCAGAGATTAAATCCGTGATTAAAAAAGTTATGGGATAGGGCAGGATACCAACGGAAATCTCGAATAATGGAGCTCCGAATAAGGTGATATCCCCAAAAGGTTTCCAGTAAAAGAACTTTTGAAAAATCAGGTTTGAAACCACCAAAGAAGTAATAAAAAGGGCTCCCAGATATAAATAAATCCGATAGGCCGCTCGCTGGTCAGCAGGACTCATCGGCTATTTGATCTTTAGGGTAAAAGGCAATCTGGCCTGAATGCCTTCCTGTTCAAACATATGCTTCAACTCTATAAGGGTCTGGCCCCACTCAGGGCCCAATTCATCGGAAATCCACTCTTCTGCGCTCATTTGTCCACCCCCCAAATCTTCCATAAGCCGTTCAATACCCGTTTTGAACCGGGGTAAAATCTTTAGTCTAAAATCTGTGATTGCAGCCATGTCTGCAGCCATTTCTAAAGCTTCCGGCATCCCACCCAGCCCATCAATCAGGCCGTTTTCCAGGGCCTGTTGCCCGCTCCAAACCCGGCCCTGAGCCAGGCTATCTGCCCGGGCTTTGCTTATCTTCCGGCCCGCTGCAACCCGATCTAAAAAAGTTTGGTAGGTCTGATCGATCCCCTCCCGAAGCACTTCCCTGAAATCATCGCGCATGGGTTCAAAAAAGGAGTAATCCATAGAAAAATGATGTGTCCCGACCTGTTCGGCGTTAATCCCCACCTTCTGTGATATCCCGTTCAGATTGGGTACGGTCGCAAACACCCCGATGGAACCCGTTATCGTATTGGGTTCTGCCAGGATTTTATCCCCACCCACGGCCATATAATATCCACCTGAAGCAGCTACATCACTGAGGGAAATCACCACGGGCTTTTCCTCACGGGTCAGCTGCAACTCCCTCCAGATGATCTCAGAGGTCAGCGCACTACCCCCCGGGGAATTGATCCGAACTACTACCGCTTTGACGTCCTTATCTTCACGGGCCGTCCGTAAAGCCTTTGTCATTTTACCCTGCCCGATAATATCCGGACTGCCTTCCCCATAGCCAATTTCCCCCTGGGCATAGACCACAGCGATCTCATCATTTCCCCTGTACACCGATTTTTTGCGCGAATACCGCATATAGCGCTGCAAGTTGATCATCTCCGGATGCTTTCCACTACCCCCACTCTCCCGAAGGAGTTTATCCTCATACTGATCGGCATACACAATGCCATCAACCAGTCCGAGGGCAAGGGCTTTCTCCGGGGTCCTGGCCTCCAGGGAATCTGCGATACGGTCCAGCGTCTGTGCCGGGATACTTCGGCTCTCCCCTATCCCATCGCGCATGCTCTCCCATAGGGAAAGCATCAGGCTGCCGAGTTGTTCGCGGTTATCTGGGCTCATAGTATCCGAAAGAAAGGGTTCTACCGCACTTTTGTATTTTCCATGCCGGACAACCTCCATTTTAAGTCCGGATTTTTCCTGAAACTCTTTAAAATAAAGGACCTCAGCGGCAAGGCCTTTAAAGTCGAGATTTCCTTCAGGGTTAATAAAAACACTATCGGCAATACTGGAGAGGTAATAGTCTTTTTGAATGTAGAAATCTCCATAGGCATAGACGAATTTCCCGGATTCCCTGAAGGCTGAAAGAGCGTCACGGATGGCCTTCGTCTGAGCCATACCGGCCATCAGAAAAGGGGTGCTTATGCTAATGCCCTGAATGCGATCGTCTCCCCTGGCCACTTCAATAGCCTGTAAGATCTGATCCAATCCCATTTTGGGTTCAAAGAACAGTGCCGTAAACGGATCGTCAGGGTCCCCAGCCGAGTATTCAGATACGGGAAAGGGAAACTCGAGTTTGAGCACCGAATTCTTTTTTACGCGCACCTCATCACCGGCACCGGCCAGGGCTGCGAAAATTAAAAACATGAAAAACAGGATTCCCAGGGCGACAAGAGTGCCCAATATGGAAGCCAGCAAATTCCTCAAAAAGGCCATAGCATTTTCTTTTTCTATCCTGTAAAGATACGGATTCATTCCTACTATCTCAGCAATTCCGGTAGGTGGAAAGCGCGAAATTCAAAGGGTTAAACCATCCGTTTTCCGTACATTGGCAGGGATGAAAAAAGCGCCGGTTCTCGCCTACATCTCTTTGGGAAGCAATCTCGGAAACCGGGCCTACTATCTTCAGAAAGCCATTTTTTCCCTCGGGAATCTGGCCGGGGAGATCGGGGCCATCAGTCCGGTGTATCAAACTGCCGCCTGGGGATTTGAGGGAGGGGACTTCCTGAATGCCTGTGTAGCCTTGCGCACTGAACTTCCCCCTGAGCGTCTATTGCAGTGCCTCCTGCAAATCGAGAAACTGGCCGGGCGTGAACGGGTTGCATCTGGCGGGTATCGCTCCCGGACCCTGGATCTCGACCTCCTTTACTATGGAGACGAAATCATTCGGACAGATACCCTTACCGTGCCGCACCCCAGTCTTGAAAAAAGAAGGTTTGTCCTCAGGCCCCTGGCCGATATCGCACCCCAGTTTTACCATCCTGTCCTCGGGAAAGACCATCGCAATCTCCTCCAGGAATGTGGGGACAAAAACGGGTTGGAACGGACCTCAATCGTCCTTTACAAAAACCGTCAACTGTTTTTTAATGTTCTCGGCTTCGTCGTCATCGAAGGGAACATCGGTGCCGGGAAGACCAGTCTGGCCCGGAAGATTTCCGAAGACCTGAATGCCAAACTTATACTGGAGCGTTTTGAAGACAACCCGTTTTTGCCAAAATTCTACCAGGACCAGGCCCGCTATGCCTTCCCGCTGGAACTTTCGTTTCTGGCGGACCGGTACCAGCAGTTTATAGAAGAGACGCGACAACTCGATCTTTTTAAAAATTTTGTGGTAAGCGATTACGACATCTATAAGAGTCTGATTTTTGCCAAAATCACCCTTGGGGAAGAAGAGTTTAAACTCTACCGAAAATTCTTCTCGGTCATGTACCGGGAGGTCCGCAAACCCAAACTATACGTATACCTCTATCAGAACACCGGCAGGCTGCTGGAACAAATCGCGCGAAGGGGTCGGGATTATGAAGAAGGTATACCTGCGGAATACCTCGAAAAAATCCAGAGCGGGTATTTTGACTTTATGAAGCATACCCCTGGGCTCAATTCCCTTATTGTAGATGCCGGAGACCTGGACTTTGTTTCCCGCCCGGAAGACTACCAGGCGATCCTGGATCAGATGATCTCCCATGTCCTGCTTAAGCATGGCTAGAGGACGCTCTCGCTGCTCTTAAATCCATACCCGCGGTGGATGGTGTTTGGACTGAGATTCCCTCAACGCAGGTATTCAATCCTGACATCGTTTTCTCAGCCTATTCCCCGGATATTGTTTTACCCGCGGTCTTTACCCAAAAATCCCAGAGAATCACCCCGGCGGCAACGGAAATATTCAGGGAGTGCTTCGTTCCCAATTGGGGGATTTCAACTACGCCCTGGCATTTGTCGATAACCTCCTGGGCGACGCCTTTTACCTCATGCCCCAGGACAAAAGCATAGGGCTTACCGGCGTCGGGCTGAAATCCCTCCAGGGAAACCGAGCCCTCTGTCTGTTCCACGGCCCATACCTGATGGGTCTCCCGAAGGGTGTCTATCAGGGATGTGGTTTCTCCGGCATAGGCCCAGGCGACGCTTTCAGTGGCTCCCAGTGCTGTTTTTCGAATATCCTTGTGAGGGGGGGTGGCCGTAATCCCACAGAGGTAAATCTTCTCCACGCGAAAGGCATCAGCCGACCGGAATACCGACCCGACGTTGTGCAGGCTTCGGACATTGTCGAGAACAAGGACTACCGGGGTTTTAGGGGCATCCTTGAATTCAGTGACCTGTAAGCGGCCCAATTCTTCATTTTTGAGTTTACGCATCGGGTTTTATTGGCCTCCAAAAGTACAAAGAAGCTCAGAAAGTGATGGGGTCTGAAGTTTTCCATAGATATCAACAGGTGTTGGGGATGGCCTGTGAAACCGCTATTTTCGTTTGTTCTCAAAAACATTTCAATCCGTGGCTGCCAAAGGTAAAAAGACGACCCCCCTGATGAAACAGTACAACGGCATCAAGGTTAAATATCCGGATGCCCTGTTGCTCTTCCGGGTAGGAGATTTTTACGAGACCTTTGGGGCAGATGCCGAAAAAGCGGCCCGTATTCTGGATATCGTCCTGACCCAAAGGAATAACGGGGGAGATCAGACGGCCCTGGCGGGATTCCCGCACCATGCACTTAACACCTATCTTCCCAAATTGGTCAGAGCAGGCCAAAGGGTTGCCATTTGTGACCAACTCGAAGACCCCAAACAAACGAAAACCATCGTCAAAAGAGGAGTGACCGAACTGGTGACCCCAGGTGTTTCCCTCAGCGATGAACTCCTGCAAGCCAAGGCAAATAACTTTCTCTCAGCTGTGCATTTTGGCCCGGGGCGCCTGGGTATTTCATTTCTGGATATCTCAACCGGCGAATTTTTTCTGGCCGAAGGTGACCATACGGATATCGATAAATGGCTGCAAAATTTTGCCCCTTCAGAGATCCTGGTGTCTAAAAAGCACCGAACCGATTTTAAAGAGGCTTTTGGCACTGCCCACCATTGCTTTTTCGCCGAAGACTGGATTTTTCAGGAAGACTACAGCAGGGAAACGCTGATGGGGCATTTTAAAACTTCAGGCCTGAAAGGATACGGGGTGGAAGATCTGCCTATGGGAATCACGGCTGCCGGAGCCGTAATCCATTACCTGAAGGAAACACAACACCGGCAGCTCGGCCATATCACGGCCCTGAGCCGTTTGTCTTCCTCAGATTACGTCTGGATGGATCGCTTTACCCTACAAAACCTGGAGCTTTTTCAGGCCCGGGATCCCCGGGGGGTATCCCTTCTCGAGGTTCTGGATAAAACCCGTTCTCCTATGGGGGGAAGGCTCTTGAGACGATGGCTGGCCATGCCGCTCAAACAGCTGGATGCGATTCGGGAACGGCACAAGGTGGTGGGCTATTTCGCCCGGCGGGATCCGTTATTGGAAACGGTTCGGGAACACCTGGGGCGTACCGGCGACCTGGAACGCCTGATTGCCAAAGGGGCCGCAGGTAAAATTACGCCCAGGGAAACCGTGCATCTGAAAAATGCCCTGGAAACCCTGATCCCCCTTAAGAGTCGCATCTCAGA
>CAZEQO010000055.1:0-12646 GCA_964514365.1 uncultured Robiginitalea sp.
GAAACCCCAACTTTACCGGGGAGTGGTGGCTGCTGTTCCCTTTGTAGATGTGGTCACGACTATGGGGGATCCGTCAATACCACTGACTACAGGGGAATACGATGAGTGGGGGAATCCGGAAGATAAAGCGTATTACGAGTATATGAAGTCCTACTCACCCTACGATAATGTAAAAGCGCAGGAATACCCCAATATGCTCGTTACTGCCGGCCTGCACGATTCTCAGGTGCAGTATTGGGAACCTGCTAAATGGGTGGCAAAGCTGAGGGCGCTTAAAACAGACCAGAACCAGCTCTTTTTGCATACCAATATGGAAGCCGGTCACGGGGGTGCCTCCGGACGGTTTAACGCCCTGAAGGAAACGGCGCGGGAGAACACTTTTATCCTGGACCTCGAAGGAAAAGCGCTTTAAAAGAAAAAAATACTACTTTTGTAGGCGAAACCGGACCTTTTATCGGGTCCACCGCCTAACCCTTACAGTGCATGGATCCAGAAATCAAGGCCCACGCGAATCTTCTCGAACTTATAGGTAATACCCCTTTAGTACACCTCAGCAAAATAGTTGAAGGGTATCCCGGGGAGTACTTTGCCAAACTCGAAAGCTTTAACCCCGGACATTCTGCCAAAGATCGGATTGCCTCATACATCATTGATCAGGCTGAGAAAAGGGGTATCTTAAAACCGGGGAGTACCATTATTGAAACGACTTCGGGAAATACAGGCTTCAGCCTGGCCATGATTAGCATTATCAAAGGTTATGATTGTATCCTTGCGGTAAGTTCTAAATCCTCCAGGGATAAAATCGATATGTTGCGCACAATGGGAGCCCGGGTTTATGTTTGCCCCGCCCACGTGAGTGCAGAGGACCCGAGGTCTTATTACGAAGTTGCTAAAAGGTTACATAAGGAAACCCGCAATTCTGTATACATCAACCAGTACTTCAACGAATTGAATACAGAAGCGCATTACGCTACCACAGGCCCCGAAATATGGGATCAAACCGGTGGAAAGATTACTCATCTTGTAGCTTGTAGTGGTACAGGGGGTACGATATCCGGGACTGCCAGATATTTAAAAGAAAAAAACCCAAACATCCGGATTCTTGGGGTGGACGCCTATGGGTCTGTACTTAAAAAGTATCACGAAACCGGGCAGTTGGATCGTAAAGAGATCTACCCGTATCGCATTGAAGGCTTGGGGAAAAACCTCATCCCGGAGGCAACGGATTTCTCCAGGATCGACCAGTTTGTAAAAGTTACTGATGAGGCTAGTGCCCAAATGGCCCGTAAACTGTGCAAAACTGAAGGCATTTTTGCCGGCTATACCTCAGGGGCAGCCATGCAGGCGGTTGAATTGTTTAAGCAGGCAGGGGAATTTACCCCCCAGAGCAGGGTGGTTGTGATTTTTCCGGATCACGGTTCGCGCTATATGAGTAAGATATACAGCGATCAATGGATGCAGGACCAGGGCTTTGCCACCACCGGTGAGGGAGTAGAGGAGGAGCCAAAGGTTGAAATTATAAAGTAGGCAGACTTTATAATCCCCACCGCGGTGATCCCAGCTTCACAGATCCTTTCCGGGACTATGATTCCTATGTAAATTTAACTACTTTTGCCCCATAAAGCATGCGCTTTAGCGATGAAATAATCGTAAGAGCGCCATCCTATAGCATAATTACATGAGAGATTTATTTGATCGCATTCTAGAAAATAAAGGGCCACTCGGTAAATGGGCAGCCCAGGCGGAAGGTTACTTTGTATTTCCAAAACTGGAAGGACCGATTTCCAACCGGATGAAGTTTCAGGGAAGAGAAGTCGTAACCTGGAGCATAAACGACTACCTGGGGATGGCCAACTTACCCGAGATCAAAAAAGTAGATGGAGACGCTGCCCTGGAGCATGGAGCGGCTTATCCTATGGGAGCGCGAATGATGAGCGGGCATACTGCCTATCACGAAACCCTTGAAGAACAATTGGCCGAGTTTGTCGGTAAACAGGCGGCTTATTTGCTGAATTTTGGATATCAGGGTATTATGTCGGCCATTGATGCCCTGGTTGCCAAGGATGACATCATTGTTTACGATGTCGATTCTCATGCCTGCATTATCGATGGTGTCCGGCTGCATGTTGGTAAACGTTTTACGTTTAAACACAACGATATCGAATCCCTCGAGAAAAACCTCGAAAGGGCGACGCGTATGGCCGAGCAGACCGGTGGAGGAATTCTCGTGATCTCAGAGGGTGTTTTTGGAATGCGGGGTGAACAAGGTAAGCTCAAAGAAATTGTGGCCCTGAAAGAAAAATATAACTTCAGACTCCTGGTGGATGACGCCCATGGTTTTGGCACGCTGGGTGCCACAGGGGCAGGAGCCGGAGAGGAACAAGGTGTACAGGACGATATCGACGTCTACTTTGCCACATTTGCGAAGTCTATGGCGGGAATAGGCGCTTTCCTTGCAGCCGACAGGGAGATCATCGATTACCTGAAATACAATATGCGTTCCCAGATGTTCGCCAAGTCCCTGCCGATGATTTACGTAAAAGGGGCACTCAAGCGACTGGAGATGCTCAAGACCCGTCCGGAACTCAAGAATAAGCTTTGGGCTAACGTAAATATGCTTCAAAACGGTTTAAAGGATCGGGGCTTTGATATTGGAACCACCAGCAGTTGCGTGACTCCTGTATATTTAAATGGCAGCATTCCGGAAGCCATGGCTTTGGTCAAGGATTTAAGGGAGAATCACGGCATATTTTGCTCTATAGTAGTATATCCTGTAATCCCCAAAGGACTTATCTTGCTCAGGATGATTCCAACGGCTACACACACCGCTGCAGATATCGAGGAAACCCTTGAAGCATTTTCCACAATCCGTGAACGATTACAAAATGGCACCTATAAGCGCCTTTCTGCCGCAGTGGCAGCTGCCATGGGAGAATGATGAACATATTTCAAAGGCATAAAAAACCCCGGGATATTTCCGGGGTTTTTTATGCCTGTTACCAGTGTATCTGCAGGGGTTGGCTGGCATCTTAGATTCAAAAAAACACTACGCGTATCACTCTGCTCTCTCTCCCTCTTTCTGCAATTCCTGAGGGCGTGTAAGTTTTCCTGAAATGCCTGGCGAAGTTCTCAATGTCGGAATCATTACAGACTGGTCGGGGGGCACTTTAAACAGGCCCATGTTCCGATGCTTCCATTATTTTAAAGCTCTTATTTCAGGTCCTTACGGAAAGTACACCGGCGTTTGTAAACTTCAGGTTTAAAGTGTTTCCAGATTTGATGCACATCTACGTTATCCGCCAGTTCAGGGGTTCGGTAGGCCATTTGTATTTTGCGGGATTTGAATTCGCGGTAGTACTCATTAAAAATAATGGAGGTGACTCCTTTCTTCTGGTATTCCGGGAGGACGCCTATCAGGTAGAAAAACACTTCTTTGCTGCTTTTTCGTGCCTTTAGGAGGTGATAAAAGCCAAAAGGGAATAAGGAACCCCTTGCCTTTTGAAGCGCTTTTGAAAACGAAGGCATGACAATGGCGAAAGAAACAAGCCGGTTATCCTGGTCCACGACGAACTTTACATACCGGGGGTCGATCAGGGTGAGATATTTTTTCTTAAAGTATTCTTTTTGGGCTTCAGAAACCGGAACAAACGAAGAGAGACGGGAATAAGAGGCATTAAATACCTCAAACATCTCGTGGGCCCAGGGCAGGATTTGAGATGTTTTCTTAAAATTCAGCGGACGGAGTTTATAGCGTTCCTTTATAATTTTTTGGATCCTTGAAAAATGGACGGGATGTACATTGGAAAAGGGGAATTTGCTTTCGATATACTCCTTTTCCACTACCATGCCAAATTCCTCCAAATGAGTTTTATAGTACGGGTAGTTATACCAGGTGATCATACTGCCAATATGATCAAAACCCTCCGTCAGCACACCGACTTTATCAAGGTTTGAAAAGCCCATAGGGCCTTCCAGAAAATCCAGGTTGTGGGATTTTCCAATCTCTTTGACCTTATTCAGTAAAGCTTCAGAAACCTCAGTGTCGTCTTCGAAATCCATCCAGCCGAATCTCATTTTAGACAATCCCAGTTTTTCGATTTCGACCCGGTTGACAATGGCGGCAATCCTGCCTGCGATCCTGTTTCCTTTGAATGCTAGAAAAAAACGCGCCTCTGCCTGCTCAAAAACAGGATTGATGGCGGGATTAAAACTATCGAATTCTTCTTTGATGATAGGGGGGACCCAATACGGGGAATCCCGATAGAGGGCAAAGGGATACTTAACGAAGGATTTTAATTCCTGTTTTGAATGAACTTCCCTGATTTGCACCATCGCCTTTAATTACAAAGACAAAATTAGGCATAATTGTCAAGGCTTAGAAGGGAAGTAGTGACAATTCCTGAAAGTCCTTTCCAGCGGGCGCTACCCCTCGAATTCAGAAGATTTTTTCTCCGGTTCTGCGCTTTTCTTTTTCTTAGATTTACCCGACTCTTTTTTCTTTTTGCGCATATCTTTTCGCCCGATTTTAGGATCCTGATCCTCTATGGGTTTGAGCTTGTCCACATGTCTGTCTAACCGATAGGAGATGCCCCCGGCAATAAAGCCCCGACTCGGTGTATCTTTAAAATTGCCGCCGATGAGCATATCGGCTTGAAAATTCTCATTCAGGAGATAAGCCACGCCTGTTCTGAGAAGTATATCCGAATACCTGTCGCTTTTGATTCCCTGATTTTCTACGAAAATACTCCATCTGGGGTTTCTGAAGGCATGCGAGAGGGAAACCAGATAACTCCACTGCGGAAAGTCAGATCCGATGCGGTCATAGATAACATTTGTGGTCAGGACAAACCTCGGAGACAAGAGGCTTTGGGTGGAAACCATAACCCTTGGCGATATACTCGGCTCATCCGGGGCAAAGAAGGGATTGTCTCCAAGAATAAAGTTTGCTCCTGCATAAATAGAAACTGCGGGGATAAGATTGCGCCATTGAAAGGTGTTGTTGGCCCTCCAGCTATAGAGGTTCGGGGCGTTGCGCTCCGGATTTTTAAAGGGATCGTAAATGAGATACTTCAATCCAAGGCGATTCCTTCCAAAATCGCTGTACTTGTCTTCGAGCCCTGAGGTGTTAAAAGTAATATCCTGATTTTGATAGGTGCCTTCATAAAAAAGCTCAAGGGATTCAAACAGGAGCCCGTATCTCAGGTTGAGGCTCAGGCCGAAAATTTTTGAGTCTGTCTCGAAAAGGGAGTGGTTTTGTTGTTCGTAGAACACCCCGGATTCCAGTTGAATGATTCCGGTTCCCACCGCAAAAGCACCGATAGTTTCGCCGGGTCGGTTGGAGTTTATAACATCTGTGTATTGGGAATGACCCTTGATACTGAAGAAAACAGACCAGAGAATCAGTGCGCAGAGGGGAGTTTTCCAGGTCTTATATCTTTGGGAAACTACCATATTGTGTATATTTTAGGACATTTGTACGCTATATACAACGCGGGAATTGTAATTTTGATATAATTAGAATCGAGATTATGGGGGTATTAAAGACCATTTTATGGATTCTCCTGGGGTACTTTCTGTTGAAATTGATCGCCAGGTTGTTGCGGCCGTGGTTGCTCGCATACGCCAGGCGCAAGACCGGAGACTTTTTTGAGCAGGCCGCAGCCAAAGCACAACAACCCCGGGAGGCCTCAGGCACCGAAGGAGAAGTCAGTATAGATAAGAAGCCTCCCCGGAGGGCAAATTCCGGGAAAAAAGTTGGAGAGTATATTGAATATGAAGAGATTGAATAAATTGATTTCGACACCTTTATGAATCCAATTTTCAGGAGTTTCCTCACGCACTTTTTTGCTCTTGCTTTTTTTGCTGTCGTGGCTTTGCTTTACTTTCATCCTGTCCTTCAGGGCAAGGTGATCTATCAGTCCGATATCGTCCAGTACAGGGGAATGGCCCAGGAACAGGAAGATTTTCGACGACAATTCGACGAAGAGCCCTACTGGACCAACAGCGCTTTCGGCGGGATGCCTACTTATCAATTGGGAGCGCGATACCCACATGATTACATCAAAAAACTGGATCGCCTCATCCGCTTTCTGCCCCGTCCCGCAGACTATCTTTTTCTGTATTTCCTGGGCTTTTATATCCTGTTGGGTTGTATGAAACTGGACTATCGCCTGGCTATCCTGGGGGCGCTGGCCTTTGGCTTTTCAACCTATATGATTGTTATACTGGGTGTGGGCCATAATGCGAAGGCTCACGCTATCGGGTACCTGCCGGTGGTCCTGGGGGGCATACTACTCGCCTTCAGGGGGAAGTACCTTTTGGGCTTCCTGCTTACAGCCCTGGCCGTAGCTCTCGAAATACAGGCCAACCACTACCAGATGACCTATTACTTCCTGTTTTTGGTTATCCCCCTGGGCGTCACATATCTGGTAGACGCCATTCGAAATAAAGAATTAAAGGCATTTTTTACCGCTTCCGGGTTACTCCTGGTCGCAGCCCTCCTGGGTATTGTAGTCAATGCCACTTCCCTTATGGCAACCCGCGAATACGCTGAGTGGAGTACAAGGGGGCCTTCGGTGTTGTCCATAAATCCCGATGGAAGTACAAAAACGGTCACGGATGGTTTGGATCGGGAGTATATAACCCAGTACAGTTATGGTATTTCAGAATCGCTCAATATACTAGTTCCCAGAATCTTTGGAGGAGGATCCGTAGAGGCATTGGGCGAGGACTCACGTACTTATGAATTCCTTACGGATCAGGGTGTATCCCGATCCCAGGCACTCGATTTTAGCAACAACCTGCAGCTCTATTGGGGGGATCAACCCATTGTGGCTGCTCCGGCGTATATTGGAGCGGTAGTGCTCTTTCTCTTTTTGCTCGGACTTTTGCTCGTTAAAGGTCGCGCCCGCTGGTGGTTGTTGGCGGCTTCAGCGATCGCCCTCGTACTCTCCTGGGGAAAGAATTTTTCGCTACTGACCGATCTGATGATCGACTATTTTCCACTTTACAACAAGTTTCGTGCGGTTTCGTCCGTACAGGTAATTCTCGAGCTCTGTGTCCCTATTCTGGCTGTACTTGCTATCAGAGCCTGGATGGCTGCTGAAATACCCCTTGAAAAGAAACGCAAGGCTTTGATAATCGCCTTGTTGGGGATGATTGGCCTAGGGGTGGTACTGCTCTTATTGAAATCTGCATTTGACTTTTCCGGGGCGAACGATGGGGTACTCGAGCGCTACTATGGGGAGGAGCTCGTAGATTTAATTCGGAGAGACCGGGAGACAGTGTATTTAAACGACACTTTCAGATCCATGCTTTTTATTCTTTTGGCGGGGCTGCTCTTATGGCTTAACTTTAAAAAGAGGCTGCCCGGAAAATGGATGATTCTGAGTCTGGGCCTTCTTATTGTGGTAGATTTAGTTTCCGTGGATCTCCGCTACGTCAATAAAGGGGATTTCGTTACACCCAGACAATTGGGAAATAGTTTTCCCATGACCCAGGCAGATCAACAAATCCTTCAGGATACCACCTATTACAGGGTATTGAACCCCACCGAGGGCCTGAACGGGGCACGAACTTCCTATTTTCACAAATCACTCGGGGGATATCATGCAGCTAAACCCCAGCGTCTGCTCGACTTATTTGAGTTTCATATCTACCAGAATAACCGTCGGGTTTTGGATATGCTCAATACGAAATACCTGATACAGAACGACGAGGAAGGGAATCCAAGGGCTGCCCTGAATCCGGGTGCCCTGGGAAATGCCTGGTTTGTGAGCCAGTTAACCGCTGTGGAATCCCCGGATCAGGCGATCCAGGCCCTGAGTAGTCTGGACCCCGCCCGGGAGGCCATCGTCAATACAAATGACTTCCCGGAAGTAGTGCCGGGCTCTTTTGCAGTAGATTCTACAACTCAAATAAGACTCGTTTCCTATAAAGCGAACGCCCTGGAGTATATTTCAGAGAACCCCGAAACGGGTATGGCGGTTTTCTCCGAAATGTATTACCCAGAGGGCTGGAAGGCCTATATCGATGGTAAGCCAGAACCACATTTTCGTGTCAATTATGCCCTAAGGGGCATGGTTATTCCCGGGGGGCGGCATGAGATCACCTTTAGATTTGAACCTGAAGTTATTCGAATCGGGAGCCAGATCAGTTTGGCAGGTACGGCTGTGTTGGCTTTACTCTTACTCGGCGGTATAGGTCTCAGCATATTTCGTAAAAGGGGGAGTCACGGAGCATAACCCATGCAAAAAGTACTTATTGTAACGTATTACTGGCCTCCTGCTGGTGGCCCCGGAGTTCAACGCTGGTTGTACTTCGCGAGCTATCTGCGGGATTTTGGAATCGAGCCTGTGATTTACACCCCGGAGAACCCAAATTACCCTTTGAGAGATGATTCGCTGGCTCAACAACTTCCTGAAGGGATAAAGGTCTATCGCCAGAAAATATGGGAACCCTATCGATTCGCCCGCTTACTGAGTCGCTCCGGGACTAACCGTATTAGTTCAGGAATTATCAATCGGGAGAAGCCCGGTCCAATTGAGCGCCTGATGTTGTGGGTAAGGGGTAATATTTTTATTCCTGATGCCCGGAAATACTGGATTAAGCCTTCGGTTCGTTTCCTCTCGGGTCTTATGGAAAAAGAGGGTATAGGCACCCTGATTACTACAGGACCTCCCCATAGTATGCACCTCATTGGGTTGCAGTTAAAAGGGTTACAAAAGTTTCGATGGATTGCCGATTTTCGGGATCCCTGGACCTCTATCGGATATCATAGCGCCCTGATGCTCAATAAACGCACGATGAAAAAACATCGCCAAATGGAGGCCGACGTACTCAAGGGGGCAGATGCTGTTATTACGACGAGCGCACAGACGATGAGGGAATTTAAAACCCGAACCACCCGTCCTATTCACGTAATCACCAATGGATATTCGGTGGAACGCAATACCAATGAGCAACCCAATGGACCCTTTACGATTTCCCATATTGGCAGTTTGCTGAGCGGTCGCAATCCTGTTTCGTTATGGACTGCCTTGAAAAACCTTTCCGAAGCTATTCCGGAATTTAAGCGGGATCTCAAAATTGAACTGATCGGCCCCGTGAGTCCTGAGGTTCTCCAAAGTATTCGAGAGAAGGGGCTGGGTGGGCAGTTGTCAGTTAAGGAGTATATCCCGCACAATCAGGCCCTGGAGCATCAGCGCAGCGCTCAGGTATTACTCCTGATAGAAATCGATACTCCTGAAACCCGGGGGATCATCCCCGGGAAGTTCTTCGAGTACCTGGCAGCATCCCGTCCAATCCTGGCTATAGGCCCAGAGAACTGGGAAGTCGCTTCCTTAATCGCGGAGTGCAAATCCGGAGCGGCTTTTCGATATGGGGAGCAAAACGAGATCCAACAGATTTTACATACGTGGTACCAGGATTACACACAGCATAACCTGACCGTAGAGGCCGAAGGTGTAGAAGCTTATCACCGCAGAGCGCTTACCGCACGACTCGTAAAAGAAGTACTATGGGAATAGTACTCCGACAAACAGCTGTGAATACCACCATCACCTATCTGGGCTTCGCATTGGGTGCGGTAAACACGCTATTCCTGTATACCCGTGTGATGTCGGATGCCTATTTCGGCCTGGTCGGGGTTTTGATTTCCACGGCGACACTTTTGATGCCGGTTATGTCTTTTGGAATTCCCAATACACTTGTCAAGTACTACTCCGCCTATAAAGAGCGTGCGGATCTCCAGCCTCTTCTCACCCTCGTACTGGCAGTGCCTTTGCTCATTGTCCTTCCCCTGGGGATATTCAGTTATTTCGCCAACAGCGTCATTGCGGATTTTGTGGCTGGAAGGAACGAGATCGTCGCCGATTATGTATGGCATATTTTCTGGATCGGCCTCTTTATGGCCTATTTTGAGGTGTTTTTCGCCTGGAGCAAGGTCTGCCTCAAATCAACCCTTGGGACCTTTTTCAAAGAAATTTTTATCCGACTTGGGGTTAGCGTTTTACTTCTGTTGTTGTTTTTCGGGGTTATCAGCGAGGCTGGTTTTCTAACCTGGCTGGTATTTCTGTATGGAATCCGAGTTGTACTTATGGCGTTGCACGCGCTGAAATTGCAGCCTTTTCACTTCCGCCTCGCCCTGCCCGAAGGGTTTAAACAAATGCTTAAATACACGAGTCTGATCATCCTGGGTGGGTCTGTTTCTGTGGTACTCCTGGAGATCGACAGGTTTATGATTAACCAGTATATCCAGATCGAAAACGTGGCCTATTACACGGTGGCCGTTTTTATTGCCACGGTGATTATCGTCCCCTTCCGGTCTATGAACCAAATCACCTATCCCCTTACGGCTTCCCTTATGAATTCGGGGGATCTGGATGGATTAAAAAAGCTCTACAAAAGAAGTTCCCTGACCCTCCTGGCCATTACGGCCCTGATTTTTATCGGGATTCTCCTTAATCTCGAAGATTTCTATTTGTTATTGCCGGAATCTTACAGGGGTGGGGCTTCTGTGGTATTATTCCTGGGGCTCGTCCGCCTTTTTGATGCTTTCCTGGGAATCAATACAGCCATTCTTTATAACTCACGATATTACCGTATGCTCCTCCTGATGGGGGTTGTGCTGGCACTTATGACCATCTTGTTAAACGCCTGGCTCATTCCCATACTGGGATTTACCGGGGCGGCCATAGCTACCTTTATCTCTGCCGGTCTTTACAACCTGGTAAAGATGTTTTTTGTAAAATTGAAGTTCGGATTGACCCCCTGGAGTGCGAACAGTTTTAAGGTCTTTGGCATCGCGTTGCTCACGTATTTGCTGTTCCATTGGATTGCGTTTCCTTTCCATCCGGTGGTCAATATTGCCTTGAAGAGTGTTCTAATAGCCGCGGTTTATTTGGGTGCGATTCTCAAATTCAAGGTCTCGGAAGATCTGATAGCGCTATTTAGGAACCGTCTTAAAAAATAGGCCCCCGGGAATGGTTTTTATTCCAGGGGGCCTGATCAATCACCGACCTCAATGAGTCCTTAATAACCGGAACCCCGGCGGGAAGCTCTGGCCGTGGACGCACTACGGCTATTTGAAGTGCGTGAAGACCTGCCTGCTGTTTCTCTCGAAACCGTCCCACTCCGTCGGACGGTAGAGCTTCTTTTTTTATCGACTTTTTCAGGGCTTATCCGACTTTTTCCGGCAGATCTTGAAGCTACGTTATACCTTATTGATCTGGCGGGTTTAGCAGCAGGCGAGGCCTTTCGACTGCCGGTACGCTGCGCTGCAACACTCCTGCTCCTGTTTGTAGGGGTTTGTGCCCGGGTTACCGGGGCAGGGCGGGCAGAAGATCCACGCTGGATTTCGGTACGGGCATTACGAGTGGAAGAATTCCTTCCGGCCACAGTCCTGGACTGGCTCCTTTTATTGGCTGTAGTCCGGGCAACAACATTGCGGTCATTCTTGTAAACCCTGCTGCGTTCGGCCCGATGCTGATAGCGCGTATGCTTCCCGACACGGGTGTACGCCCTGCGCGTATTGTTGTAATACGGCCTGTGGTAGGTATACCGCACAGGGGTGTAAAAGCGCCTGTAGGGTTGTGGATACACCATACAAAATGCAGCAGCCGGCCTGACGAAATACCTGTGAAAGGGCTGATATACATAAACCCGGTTAAATGGATTGATATACCCTACATGGTAGTTGTAGTAGCCCATTCCATTGTAGTAGATGCGCATACCCCCAAGGCGGTAAAGCCTGCCGCTCCTGTAGTTCATGTGAATATTCCCAATTCGGCTGACTCTTCCGTAGTAATCGTAGAAGACCGGAAGTTGTGCGATTTGTATGACGGCTCCATAGTCGTCGTATTGAACATAAGGATTGTAATTGAAACCTGAATTATAGGTTATTGCCCCTTGTCCGCCAAAGACTCCGGCCTGAGCCCCGAACTGGCCGCCCAGATAAAAGTCGAATTCTCCGTCGGGATATACTGAAAAGGTTACATCTGCTTCGGTAAAGATAAAGGACCTGGAATGTCCAAAGGAAGCAGTTGAGTTACCCATACTGGCTCCGAAGGAAGTTCCTGTACCCAAAATGAATGCGGTTAAAAGGAAGACTAGATTTTTCATGGCGATAGGGTTTTTAGTTAAGGATAAAAACGATTTCTATCCATGCACTAAAGACCAATCACCGTGCCAAACTGTGTTTTAAGAATGTAATGCACTGAAATACAGTAATATAAAAATTATATAAAGCCCTGAAGCACCGAAGATATAAAGCAATAAGGTCCGGGAGGCACCTCCCTTCCGCACTCAGGTCTCCGGGCTGGCCAGGAGTTTTTCTTTTAAATACCTACCGGTGATAGAATCCGGGTTTGCAGCTACCTCCTCCGGAGTCCCGAAAGCGAGTAACGCCCCACCTTTGTCACCCCCGTCCGGGCCCAGGTCGATGACGTGGTCGGCACTTTTTATCAGTTCAATGTTGTGTTCGATGACAATTATCGAATGTCCTTTGCCAATAAGGGCATTAAAGGAATCCAGCAGTTTTCGAATATCGTGAAAGTGCAGGCCGGTTGTGGGCTCGTCAAAGATAAAGAGCGCCTTTTCCCGTCCCTGTCCCTTGCCCAGAAAAGACGCCAGTTTAATGCGTTGCGCT
>CAZEQO010000055.1:12656-16078 GCA_964514365.1 uncultured Robiginitalea sp.
TTACATAGCCCAGGCCCACATCCTGCAGGGGTTTTAACCGGGCAGCTATTTTTTCTGCTTTATGCTCCCTGAAAAAGGCTATAGCTTCATCCACGGTCATTTGAAGGACGTCATTTATAGAAGCCCCGTGAAACTGAACTTCAAGGACTTCCTTTTTAAAGCGTTTTCCCCGGCACTGATCACACTCCAGGTGAACATCCGCCATAAACTGCATCTCCACAGTAATGTCGCCCTCACCTTTGCATTTTTCGCACCGGCCCCCGTCTACATTAAAAGAAAAATGCTTGGATTTATATCCCCTGAGCTTGCTGAGTTTTTGCTGGGCATAGAGGTTTCGTATCTCGTCATAAGCCTTCAAGTAGGTCACCGGGTTGGATCGGGAGGACCTTCCGATTGGGTTCTGGTCGACGAACTCGATATGCCGGATAAATTCAAATTCACCTTCCACACTTCTGTGATGCCCTGCTTTTTCTCCGTAGCCCCCTAGTTTTTTCTGGAGGGCGGGATAGAGGATTTTGTTGACCAAAGTACTTTTTCCACTCCCGGAAACTCCTGTAACTACCGTTAAAACCTGAAGGGGGAAGGTGACATCTATATTGCGCAAATTGTGCTGGCGGGCCCCCAGGACCGAAACATAGCCTTTTGCTTTTCGCCGGCTTGTGGGAACCGGAATTTCCATAGCCCCGCTAAGGTATTTCGCCGTATAGGAGTCTGCACTTAAGATTTCACTAAGGGTACCCTCTGCTACTACCTCACCCCCGAGCGTTCCCGCTTCGGGACCGATGTCAATGATGCGATCTGCTGCCCGCATCATTTCTTCATCGTGTTCCACCACAATGACTGTATTTCCAAGGTTTTTTAAGGATTTCAGGACCTCGATTAGATTTTCAGAATCCCTGGGGTGCAGTCCTACACTGGGTTCGTCCAGGATATACATGGAACCCACCAGGCTACTGCCCAAAGAAGTAGCGAGGTTGATCCGCTGACTTTCGCCCCCGGAAAGCGTATTGGATTTTCGGTTCAGTGTTAAATAGCCGAGCCCTACCTTTAAGAGGTACTGGATACGGTTTCTTATCTCCAGCAAGAGTCTTTTGGAAATGGCCGTGCTGTGCGCATCAACGGTTAATTTTTCAAAATAACGGGCCAATTTATAAACCGGCATATCCACCAGTTCGGTAATCGATTTACCTCCGACCCGCACATAAGAAGCTTCTTTCCGCAACCGGGTACCGGAGCAGAGGCTGCACCGGGTTTTGCCGCGGTACCGGGATAACATTACCCGGTTCTGAATCTTATAACTCTTTTCTTCCAGTTTTTGAAAGAAGGCATTCAGTCCCGTAAAATGCTCATTTCCTTCCCAGACCAGGGCACGCTGCTCTGGAGTTAATTCAAACCAGGGTTTATGAATTGGGAAATCAAAGGTATAGGCGTTGTTCACAAGTTGATCCCGGTACCGGCTCATACTCTCGCCTTTCCACGGCACAATAGCATTGTCATAAACCGATCGCTCCGTATTGGGAACCACGAGGTCTTCATCAATCCCGATAATGTCCCCGTACCCCTCGCACTTTGGGCATGCGCCATAGGGATTACTGAAACTGAATAAATGCACATTCGGTTCCGGGAAGACCAGTCCGTCCAATTCGAATGTATTGCTAAATAGCGTTCTCTGTTTTCCATCAGCTGATTCGATAAAACAGCTGCCTTTGCCCTCAAAAAAAGCAGTATCTACGGCTCCTGAGAGCCGATTTACAAAATCTTCATCCCCTTTCTTGACAACAATCCGGTCTACCACAAGGTCAAATGACCTGCCCACCTTATGCATATCAGGCCCGATTCGGAGCACTTCGCCCTGATGCTGAATTCGCGCATAACCTTGTTTTGACAGCAGATCGAGAGATTTTTGGATATCGCGATCTTCGGCGATGGTAATGGGTGCCAGCAGCAAGAGCTTGCTCGCCTCCTCCTGATTGCATACAAAATCGACAACATCGCTTACGCTGTGTTTGACCACTTCATTACCGGAAACAGGGGAGTAGGTCTTCCCGATACGGGCGTAAAGCAGTTTCAGGTAATCGTAGATTTCAGTGGAGGTTCCCACGGTTGACCTTGGGTTGGTGGAGTTGATTTTCTGCTCGATGGCAATAGCCGGGGCTATTCCACGGATGTGGTCTACTTTTGGCTTGTTGAGTTTGCCCAGAAATTGACGCGCATAGGATGAAAGGCTCTCTACGTAACGGCGTTGCCCCTCTGCATAAAGGGTATCGAAAGCCAGGGTTGATTTGCCGGAACCCGACATTCCGGTGATTACAACCAGTTGGTTTCTTGGGATACTTACATCGATATTCTTCAGGTTGTGCAGGTGTGCACCCTTAATAATTATGGCCTTTTTAGGATCTAATTCGCCAATGGCTTCCATGGAAAATGGGGTAAGGTGCAAAGATACAATATGTGCAATCCAAAAGCCATATGGAGCATATACTTTGGACGAGTTTATACTGTCTGTTGTTTATGCTCTAAAAATTTTTCTATATTTGACATATCATTCACCTAAGATCTGCAGCCTATAAAGCACTATTACTTTTTTGAATTTTAATTTTTGTCTTTAAATGTGCATCCCGCCTGGGATGTGTTGCGAGACCCAATCAAAAAAGTAATGTGTATGGAACTCCATGTAGATGACGCTTCGCTGATACGTAAATATTTAAAAGGAGACGAACGCTCTCTTGAATCACTTATTGATCGCCACAATCAGCGAATATTTAATTTTATTTATTCCAAGGTCTTTGACCGGGAGGTTACAGAGGACATTTTTCAGGATACCTTTATTAAGGTAATCCGTACCCTGAAACTGGGTAAGTACAATGAAGAGGGGAAATTTCTCCCCTGGGTTATGCGTATTGCCCATAACCTGGTGATTGATTACTATAGAAAGAGCAATCGAATGCCGCGTTATGAGGGTAGTTCTGAATTTCACGTCTTCTCCGTTATGCAGGATGATACACTAAACGCCGAAAAACAGTTGATTCGGGATCAGATCAGTTCAGATGTGAGCGGTCTGGTTTGTCAACTCCCCGAAGAACAGCAGGATGTGATCCGTATGCGCATGTACCAGAACATGAGTTTTAAGGAAATCGCAGAAAAGACAGGGGTGAGCATTAATACGGCGTTGGGCCGCATGCGTTACGCTTTGATAAACCTGCGCAAGCTCATTGAGGAAAATCAAATAGTTTTAACGGATTAATTGGCCGCAGGTCGATATCCCGGAATGTGTGGGTTTGTTGGACGAATTAATATGTCCTAGAACGAGCCGTCAAACAGCTTTCCGTGCAGATTGCGTTATTTTGAGAGACAAAGCAATCCCATGGAAAACCAAAACCAGACTACCCATATCAATACCGATGCGCTTAAGGCCTCCGATG
>CAZEQO010000056.1:0-7090 GCA_964514365.1 uncultured Robiginitalea sp.
ATTTGCAGCGATTTTTAAACTCAGGCCAGCCCCTGAAATTGAAATAAAAATTCATCCTTGTTTTGAAATCGTGGGCTCGCCATTAATTGGATTAACCTTTGAATAACAAGAAAAGATGAAAAAAGTAGTAGTAATTCTAAGTATCCTGATGACAGCGTTTCATGTATCCGCCAAAGAGAAAGTCGAAATTCCCGCCGGAAGCTCCGTAGAGCTTACCTATGCTGAATTCGCCAGTTACGATGTGAAACTCAGCAACTCCTCAGGCAAACAGGTCAATGTTTCCGTACTGGACCCTGAAACCCGCAGGCAGGTGAGTGGATTTGGGCTCGGGCCCATGGGAAGGACCGTACTATATGTAGCGGAGGGCAACATCCTGAAATTACAGAACCCTTCCTTTAAAGCCATTGAGATCTCCCTGACATTTGTAGACCGTAAACCAACTAAGGAAGTTGATTCCAATACGAAAACTATAAGCTTTACCCTGCATAATTCTTCCCTGAAGTCATTACCCCTGATTATTCCGGGAGTCATGAAGCCCAACCTTTCGCCTATGTCCAACAGCGGTGTCTCCCTGGAAATGGGCCAGGAAATCTACTATTCAAAAGGGGGGGTCCGGATGCTGGTTTTAACCGTGGATGAAAATATACAACCGGGGGATAAAATAGACATGGCAAAACGTGTACGCGCCCTCAAAAACGCCGAATAATTAAGACTAAATAAGTTGGATAAGCTATCTTTCGGGATAGCTTGTCTATTTGTAAAACCTCGTAGTACCATGTCCCTGTATACAACACCCCTGCAGATCGGCTACTTCTTCAGCCTTCTTATGTGGATCCTGTTCCTGGTACGAGGATACAGGGAACAACGCCTTTCCGATACCCTTTTGGGCTGGATTATGTTCCTCCTCGCCATGGAGCTCCAGGATTACACCTTTGGTTTTGCAGGAATCAATGTACTTTGGAATGAGCTCAATGGGTTTCCCAGGGGGGTAAGCCTGTTGTTCGGTCCTGTGGTGTACTTCTATTTCAGGGCGCAGGTGAATCGGTCATTCAAATTAGAAAAAAAAGACCTCTGGCACTTCCTGCCCTATCTCATCTACTTTATCTATGAATTCTCTGCCTTTATACAAGGGCCGGAAGCGGTGGTCGAACGGTACGAATCAGATTATAACCTTTACTTTTCTTATCTCTTTCGGCTGGTACGGTGGGCCTCTTACATTTACTACCTGGCCAAGTGCCTGGGTATTTATAAGCAGTACCGGGCCTGGTCGCTAAACCAGTTCAGCAATACGGAACTCATCAATTTCAACTGGTTCAGGGATTTCCTGTATGCTATGGTTTTTTGGCTCCTGTTCCGCGAAGTCATGAACATCCTGGATGGATTTTTGGACCTTGAATTCTATCAGGATTGGTGGTGGAACCTTGCCCTGGTAGCAGTAGCCCTTTATATAGGTTTGGCGGGGATGGCCCAACGGCAACCGGGGAAGATCGAATTTGATATGGATTCCCCGGATGGCCCGCCCAATCCGGTCAGGGATGCGGCCCCCGCCGGGGGAAAAACTTTAGACTCAGAGAAAGCCGCAATCGCCAAAAAACTGACAGTCCTGATGGAAAAGGACCGCCTGTTTCTTCAGCCCGATCTGAATCTTGACGAGCTTGCCCGGCACCTTCAAGTGAGTAAACCGCTCGTTTCAGCTACCATTAATCAGGTCTTTCAGGAGAATTTCAATGATGATATCAACGACCTCAGGATAGAGGAATTCATCCGGCTATACCGGGAGAATCACGAAAAATACACACTCCTGGCGCTGGCCTATGACTCGGGATTCAATTCAAAAGCTACCTTTAATCGTGCCTTTAAAAAAAGTAAGGGCACCTCCCCCATAGAATTTTTACGACAATAACACGAAATTACCCACCCCAGGACATACATAAGGGCGACATGCGTTTATACAGATTTACAAGATGTTTTCTGCAACGATGATGGTTTTTTTTTACATTCTTTACCTTTTCTACGAAAAGTTAGTACCTTGACCTCGGAAGCAGGCATGTCTACAGTTCCTTAAAACTCAAGACCCTTTACTATGAAGTATCTTCTGGTTGTATTCGCACTGATCTTAGTGCTGCCTCTAAAGGGGTTGGCACAGGAGAATCAGGACGAAGATGGCGGTCGCTCTCCCTATGAACTCATGTCGAGTTATTACTCCGGGCAATTTAAACCGTTCAAAAAAGGAAATGTGTACACCGGCCTGGCCTTCTCCTTAAGCGACAGAAATTTAAGCAATGTGGACCAACTTGTTCAAAATGTCGTGGACGGGCAGGATAACTCTTTTAACATCGTCCTTAAAGGTGGCTATTATACCGGGGACTATGCGATGATCGGGCTCAGTTTTGAATACGAGCAGGAAACCTTTGAAGGCACCCTTTTCCGGGATCCGGATACGGTACAGTCCCAATCCATTTCCCGTGCGTACAACTTTACCCCCAATGTGCGCTCCTCCGTCCCGCTGACCAAGTCAGAAAGACTTAGTTTCTTTACAGAAGTCGGTTTGTCGCTTGGGGTGGGAAATACCCTGACCCGGAATACCAAAAACCTGGATGAAATTGAAAAAATATACAGTGATGAGTTCAATTTACGGCTGGGCATTAGTCCGGGCATCACATTTTTTGTCATAGAGAACTTCGCCTTCGAAGTACAATTGGATGTCCTCGGATATGAACTCAATGTAAAAAACCGCGAGATCAACGATATTGAAGAATCCCGTATTGTGACCAACAATGTGGACTTCAACATCAATATCCTCACCATGAAATTAGGCCTGGCCTATTACTTTGGGGCGGGTAAAAAACGAAACTAATTATACAGTGTGATGAAGAAAATTATCCTGTATCTCTTTGGAGTATGTTCACTGGTAACCTCCTGCATAGGTGAAGAATACTTCGGGCAGTCCAGTTTTGGCAATATAAAGGCGATTACGGTGAGTAATCAGGCTTCGAATGCACAAATTCTCAACGATAGTATCAAAGTCCTGGTTGAGATCCCGGCAGGTGTGGATTTATCGACCATAAGACTTGAGAACCTTGAGGTTTCCTCCTTTGCCACAGCAGATAAAAACACAGGGGATCTCCTTGATTTGAATACCCCCCAGATCATCAACATCACGGCCGAAGATGGCACCACGTATCCATGGACGATAGAATCTTTTGTAGCTGCCGAAAACCCCCAATTAGACAATTTTGACCTGAATCTCTGGTACAAGACCAGTACGGACTATTTCGAACCCGGGGCGGATGCCGCCTCAACGATTTGGGGCACGGGTAACCCGGGCACCCAAATCCTCAATAAACTGGCCACAACCCCCTTCGATTTGGGCATTGACAACCTTGCCGCCAAAATGGAAACCCTGGACAATGGCCCGATTGCAGGAGCCTTTGGCACTCCGATTTCTGCCGGATCCCTTTTTACAGGGGTCTTTAATTCCGACAATATCGATCCATCCGATCCTGAGGCCGCTATTGAATTTGGAACCCCCTTTTCGGGAAGGCCCGAAAAAATCCGGTTCAAATTCTCCTATGTCCCCGGGCCAGAAAACAAGGACAAGGACGGGAATGTGCTGGATTTTGACGATGCCTGTGATATATACGCCCTGCTGGAAGTCCGGGCGGGTGGCAAGACGGAAAGGCTGGCGACGGCGTGGTTCCGCAGTGATGTAACTGCAGCCGAATTGAGCGAAAAAGAAATTCCATTTACCTATGGGGAACCCGATAGCAGTTTCCCGGACTATACCCGTCCGGCGAATGAGGCCTATGTAAGTCGTGATTCGGCAAATTTTGTGCTTCCCACACATATTATCTTTGTAGCCTCCTCGAGCTTCGACGGGGCCAATTTTGCGGGCGCCATCGGGAGTGTCCTCATAGTCGATGACGTGGAGATGGTCTATGAGTAGTGCGCACAGGGCGCCCTATCAACCAACCATTGGGATGCGACGACTCAGTGTAGTGAGCTCTCTCCTGATGGTTCCAAAAAGCTTTCTTTTACTTAGCTTTATGCTCGATAAATTCATACCGATGCAAAAGCAAATCTTATTCCTTTTAGTATTTCTGTCCCTTCCGGGCCTTTACGCCCAGGATCGCCTGACCGGGGAGACTTTTACCACACGCTCCGAGGTGCTCGCCCGAAATGGGATGGCGGCGACAAGCCAGCCCCTGGCCACCCAGGCTGCCCTGGACATTCTCAGGAAAGGGGGCAGTGCCATGGATGCCGCTATAGCGGCCAATGCCGTCCTCGGGCTTGTTGAACCGGCCAGTTGCGGTATCGGAGGGGATATTTTTGCCATCGTCTGGGATGCCAGGGAGAAAAAGCTTTTCGGTTTCAACGGCAGTGGACGGGCCCCAAAATCCCTGAATATTGAATATTTTATGGAGCGGGACATCAAATATGTCCCCCTCTATGGCCCACTCCCGGTTTCCGTTCCGGGCTGTGTGGATGGTTGGTTTGAACTCCATAAAAAATTCGGGAAGCTCCCGATGAACGAAATCCTGCAGCCCGCCATTGGTTATGGTCGGGACGGGTTTCCGGTATCGGAAGTGATCGCCTATGAAATGGCCTCCAACTACGAAGGGCTCAAGGATCAGCCCGGGTTTGCACAGACCTATTTGCCCGGTGGCACACCCCCGGCCAAAGGGGAGGTCTTTAAAAATCCCGATCTCGCGAACACCTATGCCAAAATCGCCGAAGGAGGGCGGGATGCCTTTTACAAAGGGGATATCGCCCGTACGATTGACACCTATATGAAAAAACACGGGGGCTTTCTCTCCTATTCTGATCTGGCCAGCCATACCTCGGATTGGGTGGAACCGGTTTCTGCGAACTATCGTGGGTTTGACGTCTGGGAATTGCCTCCCAACGGGCAGGGTACGGCAGCCCTGCAAATGCTGAACATCCTTGAAGGATACGATATTGCTTCCATGGGTTTTGGCAGTGCAGATTATGTACACATACTGACCGAAGCCAAAAAACTGGCCTACGAAGATCGCGCGAAATTTTATGCAGACCCGGCCTTTAATCGCATTCCGCTGACTGAACTGCTCTCTGAGGAGTACGCGGATACACGGAGGAGTCTTATACAAAAAGACCAGGCAGCGCGCTCCTACCCCGCAGGGGATATGGAAATCGAATCCGGAAACACCACCTACCTGACCGTGGCAGATAAGGACGGCAATGTGGTCTCTCTAATCCAAAGTATTTATTCCGAATTTGCCTCCGGCATGGTGCCCGATGGGTTGGGATTTGTACTTCAGAACCGCGGACAGATGTTTAATGTACAGGACAAGGCCCATGCCAACGCCCTGGAACCTGGAAAAAGACCTTTTCACACGATTATTCCAGCCTTTATCACCAAAGATGGAAAACCCTTTGTGAGTTTTGGGCTGATGGGTGGGGCCGTCCAACCTCAGGGTCATGCACAAATCGTAGTGAACCTGATCGATTTTGGAATGAACCTGCAAGAGGCCGGGGATGCCCCGCGGATCAGGCATTCGGGGAGTTCCCAACCGACCGGGTCCCGGATGACCAACGGGGGGACCCTGAACATGGAGAGCGGCTTTGACTACAGCACAATTAGGGAATTACGCAAAAAAGGGCATCGCATCTCTTTTGGTGTTGGAATATACGGCGGCTATCAGGCTATCGGAATCGACCTGGAAAACCGCGTCTATACCGGTGCTTCCGAATCCCGAAAGGATGGGCAGGCCGCGGGTTATTAACGCTCCCAAACCCCCTGTCGGATATCTCGGAGGGGAGGCGCCACCTTTCAAAAATAGAATGCTTTAAAAGCAAAATTATATCCCTACTAAAGGATGATCGAAAACATAGAAAATATAGAGCTCCAATACCTGACGCTTGACGATTATACCGCCTTAAAGCAAACCATGATAGAGGTATATTCCAATATTCCCAATGCCTATTGGAAAGAGGCCCATATCAAATCCCTGATCGATAAGTTTCCCGAGGGGCAGGTAGTGATCAAAATCAATGATGAACTGGCCGGGTGTGCCCTGTCCATAGTTGTCAATTACCAGGATTTTGACCAGCACCACACCTACAGGGAGATCACCGGAAACTACACCTTCAACACCCATAACAATAGCGGGAACGTCCTGTACGGTATTGACGTTTTTATCAAACCGGAATACCGGGGCTTGCGCCTGGGACGCAGGCTCTATGATTATCGCAAGGAGTTGGCAGAGCGGCTCAACCTCAGGGGTATTGCCTTTGGAGGTCGTATTCCCAATTACCACAAGTACGCACAGGAGCTTTCGCCCAAGGAGTATATTGAAAAAGTGAAGCGCAAGGAGATTCAGGACCCTGTACTGAATTTTCAGATGTCCAATGACTTCCACCCGTCCAAAGTCCTCAAAGGCTATCTGGAAGGCGATGAAGCGTCCAATGAATACGCCGTCCTCCTCGAATGGGATAATATTTACTACGAAAAACCCTCGGTACAGGCGGCTACACAGAAAAAAATAGTCCGCCTGGGGCTGATCCAGTGGCAGATGCGCTTGTATAAAGACCTGACCGAGCTCATGCAACAGGCCGAATATTTTATTGATGCCGTTTCGGCTTATCGTTCGGATTTTGCGCTATTTCCTGAATTCTTTAATGCGCCGCTCATGGCGGATGACAACCACCTCCCGGAATCCGAGGCCATCCGGGAACTCGCAAAATACACCCCCCAGATCGTTCAGAAATTCTCGGAACTGGCCATTTCCTATAACATTAATGTCATCACGGGAAGCATGCCGGAACTGCGGGACGAACTCCTTTATAATGTCGGGTATATCTGTAAGCGCGACGGGACTACAGAACGGTATGAAAAATTACACGTGACCCCGGACGAGGCCAAGGTCTGGGGTATGCAGGGAGGTAATGAACTGCGCACTTATGAAACGGATTGCGGGAAAATCGGGGTTTTGATCTGTTATGACTCCGAATTTCCGGAACTCAGCAGACTGCTTGCCGATGAAGGCATGGACATCCTTTTTATTCCCTTCCTGACCGACACCCAAAACGGTTATTCCAGGGTACGGCA
>CAZEQO010000056.1:7127-8948 GCA_964514365.1 uncultured Robiginitalea sp.
CCATGGTCTTTACCCCATGCGATTTTTCATTCCCCGCCAATGGCATAAAAGCAGAAGCCACGACGAACACAGAGATGATTCTTATCGCCGATCTCGACATCGACCTGCTGCGTGAGCTCAATCAATTTGGAAGCGTGCGTAACCTGAAAGACCGAAGGAAGGATATTTTTAATTTAAGTAAGGTCAATTCAAAAAGTACTTAAAAGTCAATTGCCCCAGGGGGTTTTCAAGGGCTGCCCTTCTTTTCCTGGAAAACCGGATTTCGTGGGTGGGCTTAAGGCCGTTCACCGATTGATTTTGTCGTACACCGCGAAGCAAAACTCATTGTGAGTATCCGAATTCGATGTTCTTCTAAAAAAAGCAGGTCAACGGACTTTCGCCCCAGGGTATTGCCATTTTTCCAATTAACTCCCGTATTTTTGAAGGAGAACCTCTATGAAAATTAACATGTCTGAAAGTAATTCCTGCACCAGGAGCAGTTTCCTGTGGAGCCTGTGTTTGGTGCTCTTCCTGTCCGCACCCCTGGCCTATGGTCAAATTGGCGAGGTCATACAGGAAAACAAAATGATTGTCGGCTCTGCCAGGGCTACCACATTGGAACTTCCCTTTATTGAATACGCTGAGGTAACAGACATGCCTCCCTATTACACGCTTTGGTATTGGGATGACACCACTTCGGACCGGAAGGTCAGGTCCCTGGAATTTCACGCTACCGATCTCGAACTCGATTATTTATACAACGTCTTAAAAGAGGGATTTGACGTCAGTATGCAGCGAATAGAAATAGGCGAATCCCGTCTGGTTACCCGCCGTCCTTTGAGACCCGGACAACCCTTGAAAATTAATATTTACTACGAAGATGATTCCGTCGGCACCCTTTATCTTAAACAGGAAGCCCTCGAAACCCTTCTCGGGAATACCCGTAATCCGGTTCATTCAAAAGCTGATCTGGCAGGGACCATCATCGAATAAGTCCCGATCACTGCCCCGTCCACCCCGGTGGCCTCCACAACTTTTATCCTATTTGGAGTTCATTATCGCATTCTCCTGTTGAACTCCTTAAAATCCGTTTAGCGATATCTGCTATTAATTCCCTACCTTGATTTTTTGTACTCCTAAAAAAAGGGCATGGCGGAAGCGAATCGGAATAAATGGGTGGTTCTCGCCTTACTGACCCTGGTGTATACCTTCAGTTTTATTGACCGCCAATTACTGGTAATCCTGGCCGAACCTGTAAAGGCAGACCTCGACCTGAGCGATACCCAACTCGGGCTCTTAACGGGCCTGGCTTTTGCCGCCCTGTACGTTACCCTGGGCCTTCCCATAGCACGTCTGGCAGACAAAGGCAATCGTAAAAATGTGGTGAGTGCCAGCCTGGCCATCTGGTCTGCGATGACCGTTCTCTCCGGAATGGTCACCAGTTTTACCCAGATGCTTTTGGCACGAATCGGGGTAGGAATTGGGGAGGCGGGTGGCAGTCCTCCCTCCCACTCCATTATATCCGATTACTTCCCGCCTGAAAAGCGGGCAACCGCCCTCTCGATTTATTCCGTGGGAATCTATATTGGGATTTTCCTGGGCTTTACCATCGGGGGCGTCCTGGCACAGAATTACGGCTGGCGCGTTGCATTTTATTCCGTCGGGATTCCCGGCATCCTGCTGGCCGCCGTAATCTATTATCTTGTCAAAGAACCCGTAAAAGGCAGGTATGATCCACAAGGCGTCAGCCATGAAATCCCCACACTTTCTAACGTGATCAAAACCTTGCTGGGTAAAAAAACGTTTATTTTCATCGCCCTGGGCTCCGGTGAGGCGATCGGA
>CAZEQO010000056.1:8958-11807 GCA_964514365.1 uncultured Robiginitalea sp.
TATCGCTTTCGGATCCTATGGGGCTGGGAATTTCCTTCCTTCCTTCCTCCAGCGTGTACACGGGGTGGAAGTTTCCCAAGCGGGATATCTGCTGGGTGTCGCCTTCGGAATAGGTGGCGGCACAGGTACATTTTTGGGAGGCTTCCTCGCCGACCGGCTCAGGCTTGCGGATATGCGATGGTATATCTGGCTTCCAATGGTAGCGGCTATTTTAGCCCTGATTCCCTTTGCCGTGTACGTGTTTTCACCCCAACTCAATGTAGTGGTTACTATGGTATTCCTGGTCTCGGCCTTATTGGGGATTTACCTGGGGCCTGCCATCGCAGTGAGTCACAGCCTTGTGAGTGCCAAAATGCGTGCTTTTACTTCGGCAGTGTTGTTTTTGATCCTCAATATTATAGGCCTGGGCTTTGGCCCCTTAACTATAGGATTTGTAAGCGATATGCTACAGCCTGAATACGGAGATTTAAGTCTTCGGTGGGCTTTTTGTTGCATCTTTTTATCCCAGTCCCTCGCCATCCTCTTCTTCGCCCTGGCCTCCAGAACCTATCTCAGGGAATTAAAAGAGACATTGCGTTAAACGTTTATGGGCCTCCCTTCTTTTCAATATACAATTAGTTAAGAAGATCGCTTTGCCAGTAAAGTACGGCAGGATTCACGGGCCCTTCCCGGCGGCGACAAGGACTTCCGGGGAGGTACAGAAATGAGCTTCGGAGGCGGCATAGGCGGTAGCGCTCGCTGCTGATTCGGCCTCGTGAATCGCAGCAAGGGCTTTCTGCAGATAGTTCTGCATGCCCGACAGGCTGCGCGATGCATAGGCCCGTTTGGAATACCCGAAAGCCCGGTCGGCCAGATCTTTGACTTTTTCCGCACTTCCTGCCGCACTGGAGAGGTACCGGTCTATATCGGCTGCCCCGCAGTTTTCAGCCCGTTTTCGGGCTTCTGCCGTTTTGGCTACCGCCCGGTAGGCGGCTGCCAGGATTTCACCCGAGTAAATCTGGGCCTTTCGGGTATTGGAACGCGCAGTGCGGTATTGCCTGGTCCGGTCCACGGCACTGACAAAAACTTCCAGGGTGTCTGAGAGTTGCAGTACTTCAATTGCTGTACTACGGACATTCTCGATATCCCTTTTTATCAGTTCACATTGACCCGAGGCAGATAGTGGACTCAACAGGATAAAGCAGATCAGGCACCGGCCCAACTGCAGTAGAGTTATTGGTTTCATGTTTCGAAGTGTTCTCTTCTGGACTTCAAGAAACCAAATTTCAGGCACTATTTCAAATTACACAGGATGAAATGTTCAATAAAAAGATCAGCTGCACCCGGGTGTTTTACATCGGCATAAATGCTGTATTTATCTGGTTTGTAGTTTTTTAAATTCACTTCAGAATGCTTCCCAGGTCTTTGATTTCCCGGCAAGGTTTTATGTATCGCCCGATGACAAGTTGTAATTTTTTTAGTACACTTGAGGGATTGTAAACACTTGTTATCATGAAAGCAGTATTGAGTCTTGTACTTGTCCTGGGATCCCTTACGACATTTGCACAGGAGGATCAATGGACGCCGGAGGAAATTATAGGCACCGTATACGTCAACAGTCCTGAATTCTCCCGGGATGGGCAGAAAGTGGTCTGGATGCAGCGCAAAGGCATGGAGAAGGAGGACAAATTCGTAAACCACCTCTACCTCGCCAGACTTCACCCTGATGTGGATACACCTAAAGTAGTGCAGCTAACCCGATCCAAAGAAAGTGAATCGAACCCGGTTTTCAGTGCAGATGGGGAAAGCCTGTATTTCAGCTCAACCCGTAAAAAGGGCAAAACACTTTGGAAACTCAATCTGCAGGGTGGGGAAGCTGAAGAATTTAAAAAATTCGACAATGACTTCAGCTCCCTTTCCCGATTAGGAGACAGTGCCCTGGTGTTTATTGGGGAAGAAGGGAAAACCCTTTACGATATCACCTATGAAAAAGACGATACAAAAATTGTCGAAGATACTGCCCACTGGAACCCGCGCCGGCTTTTTACCCTCGAGCTGAAAACCAAAAAAATTAAGCGCCTTACGGAAAATAAATATCGCATTTCCAGCTATGCCGTATCCGAAGATGGCCACCACCTCATTTATCAGGAAATCACTTCCCCGGATTATGCTACCGACGGCAACCCCAAACCCAATTACGTCCTTCTAAACCTGGAGGCAGGTTCATCCCTGCCCATCCTCAAAGGGCTCCAGAACCCGGGGGGCTACAGCTTTACCCCGGACGGCAAGGGATTCTATTTTTCTGCTGAAACCTCATCTGATCCACAGTGGAATGGCGCCGGTATCCGCGAGTTGTATTACTTTGATTTTATGACAAAAGACTACGTAAAAGTCCCCCTGGACTGGGAAAACGGCCTCTCGGGATCCTATTACCTCAACGGTTCTGATGTGCTAGTGCAATTGGCGAATGGCCCCCTTCAGAAATTGCGCTACTACCAAAAAGAGGGCAAGGGATGGAACTGGAAGGATTTTGACCTGGGGGAACTGGAAGGGCACGTAAATGTTTTGGCTTTTAACCATAAAACAGATAAGGTCATTTACAGGTATTCCACCGCTGCAAAATTACCGGAGTACAAACTGGCTCAATTACAAGTAAACCGTAAGAATGTGGCACTGGAAAACCCGGCGACCCTGACATCGCTCAATAACAAACTCAAAAAGAAACCGGTTGCAAAATCCGAAATCATCTACTGGACCGGGGCGAATGAGGAAGAAGTCAACGGTATTCTGTACTATCCAAAGAATTATGTAGCAGGCAAGACCTACCCCCTTGTCCTGAGCATACACGGGGGCCCCACAGGGGTGGATCA